>PLEA01000344.1 GCA_003136335.1 Acidobacteriaceae bacterium
GCAGCGCATTTCTGAAATCCAGTCTGCACTCTCCAGTCAGGGCTCCTTCCAAGGCGATCCCACGGGGCGGTGGGACGATGCCACGATCGATGCCATGAAGCAATTCCAAGCGACCCATGGGCTTAACCCGTCGGGCAAACTCGATGCGCTCTCGCTGCAAAAACTGGGCTTGGGCTCCGACACTGCTGGCCGTGGCGCGCCATATGTGCCCGCGGTGCCGCCGCAAGCTTCCGATATGCCTTCTCCGGTTGCGTCGAGCAGTTCCGATATTGATTCCGAAAATCCTTAGGCCCGTTCCGTACATTCGTCGTTATTCTCAGCTGACCCGTACTCCAATCTAATCAGGTGAGCAAGTGCGGCTCGGCGAGACTCTGACCCGAGCGTCGCAGCCGCTTCGTTGAGCTTCCCATTTCGGATGCGCGATAAAGGCGCGCATCGAATACAGTGCAAGGCATACAAGGTATCTTCGCGTGCAGGCGGGGCATCTAATGTGCAGGGCTGGTGGAGACACCTTGTGGGGTCACTCGATGCTTAGCTTCTTTCGCTTTTCTGCAAGAGCACGCGTTTTCTTGGTTCTTTGCACCCTTTTGCCTGCGGGTCTTTCCGCATACGCTCAAGGGCCATCGGCTTCTTCGAATGCGTCGGTGAGCACCACCGTTACCGTTCTCGGACCGAAGTTCACGCCGGCGCCTCCTGTAAGCAAAGGAGACGTGTCTGTTTACGACGGGAAGACACGCTTGCAGGTCACGAACTGGATTTCGGCGCGCGCAAACGCAGCGGCATTACAACTCGCAATCATGATCGATAACTCCGCAAGCGAACTCGGCGTGGGATCGCAACTGGGCGATATCGCCAGTTTTATCCGGTCACAGTCCAGGAACACGGCAGTCGGAGTCTTCTATGCGGTGAACGGAACGGTGCAGGTAGCATCGACCTACAGCACCGATAACGACGCTGTCGCCAAAACATTGCGGCCCCCGCTGGGATTGGCGGCCGGCGATTCCCCCAGCATTTATGTCTCGCTGAGCGACCTGGTGAAAAATCGCTGGAAGCCGTCCGGCGCCCGCCATGAAGTGCTGCTCATTTCCTATGGTGTCGACGGGCTGGACCCTGGCCACGACAGTCTTTACGTGCATAATGCCATTGAAGACGTGCAAAAGGCCGGGGTGGTGGTCCATACGGTGTACACGGGCAGCAGCATACGTTTCGCCGAAACGTTTCGCGGGCAATATGCGCAGTCCAATCTGGAAGAGTTAACCAGCGGAAGTGGCGGCTTCGGATTTTACGAAGGCATTAGCCCGCCTGTTTCATACCACCCTTTTCTCCAGCAATTGAATCAGGTGCTGCAAAACCAATACGTGTTGACTTTCAGTATGCCGGTTCGTGAAAAGAAAAACGGGGAGCTACGCGGAATCGACGTGCACATCGAGCAGCGTAACCTGGAGATCAAGTACCCCAAGCAAGTGTTTGTTCCTGGACAATCCGCGAAATAATCCTGCCGGATGCGCTTTGACCGCACCAGAAACCCGCTTATTTTGCTGCGCGTTAGCACACGCTATCACGCTGGTTTACGCCTTTGCGTGGGCTATAAATTTTAAGCGATGAGAGGCGAGCCGTGTGCGGCATTCACGGTGGCATCTTCGGCGGCATCTGGTGTACCATCGGCAAAGTTTTCCGAGGTCCCGCGCTGGGGCGTCCGACGTTTAATGCGATGCTCGAGGTGACAAACAAAACTACGGTGCAAAAAGGAGCGATGCAGATGAAACGAATTTTGATTTTGGCCGCGTGCCTACTTGCCCTGGGTGTCGCAGCGTGGGCCCAGGTGGACGCCGATTACCAGAGTTGGATGAAGAGCAATGGAGCTACGGTTGCGAGTCTGCGGAAGAATTTAGATGCCAAGGCCAGCGATGCTGCCGCCGCGGATGCCAAGACGTTGCAGGATAATTTCGGCAAGATGTACGCGTACTGGCAAAAGAAGAATGTCAGCGACGCCATGAAGTTCGCGATGGACGGCCGGGATGCTTTCAAACANNCGCAGGCAAATTCGACGACGCGTCTGCAGCCATGAAGACGGGCCAGGCTACGTGCGCGGGCTGTCACATGGCGCATCGCGAAAAAGCTCCCGACGGATCCTTTACGATGAAGTAGCCGATGAAATAATGCTCTGAGCTACTACCACAGCAGAGGAACAAGGCGGAAGCGCGTGCGCTGGCAGTATTCAGCGTAGCCGGGCAACTCCCGACGCAGGATTCGTTCTTCGCCCAGCAAGCGCAGCACGATGAACGGAATCACCAGCGCGAAGGCCGGCAGCGCCCAATAGGAACCCAGGGCCAGAGGTGTACACAACAATACGACTATTGCGCCAAAATACATCGGGTGGCGAACCCAACGGTACGGTCCAGTGGAAATTACGCGCTGGCCGGGCGATACCTCGATGATGCGCGATGCGAAGCTGTTAGTGGCCATCACCCACGACGTTATCAGCAGGCCGGCGAGAACGAGCGCCTGGGAAGAAACCGTTGCCCACAGCGGCAGGTGCGACCATCCGAAGCGATAATCGAATCCAGGAAGCAAAAGAGCCGCAAAGAAAACAAGAAGGGCCAGCCTTATGATCGCGCCTTGCTCGCTGACTTTTTCCCTGGTTTGCAGCCGTCGAGCAACCAGATTTTGATCGGTCCTGTAAAAATAGATCGATCCCAGAGCCATAGGGATAAATACAATCGCCAGATATAGCCATGCCTGCCAGTAGGCCAGCGAGTCGGCCGGAAGAAAAAGCATAAGGGCGACAGTGCCGAACGCAGTAAGAAAACGGAATACTAGTTGGGATTTCAGATTTGGCGAGTTTGGCATCGGTGCAGGACCTGGCGCTTACAGCGATCTCTCGCAATCAAGGCGATGGGAAACACGCGCGCTACGCACAACTTTCGCAGGGATTTGTTCGGTCGTGAGATTTAATCCTTGCGGGTCCGCTTCCTGCGGCACGCCCGTTGCAAATCGCAGT
>PLEA01000535.1 GCA_003136335.1 Acidobacteriaceae bacterium
TTTCTCTGCTACGGGTTTGCAGAGCGCCTGGGAAGGATGCTTGGCGCGACGGGGATGACCGTGATCATGCAACTTACCTCGTTCCTGCTCGTGTGCATCGGCGTGCAGATCCTGTGGAACGGCGCCAGCGCGCTTTTGGTCTCGCTTCCCTTGCATATGCGCTGATCGAGGGGAGCGCCGGCGAAATTTCCAAGCAGAAGACGTCGCGGAGCGGTTGCGGAACACCGAGGACACAAAGGGGTGACACTTCATTGGTCAAGGGCTCGTCCCCGAAAATGAGGATCTCCCGCTACTACCGCCGCGATATTCCATGACGCTGCGGACCTGACCCGTACCGACTGACTCGCAGTCAGTCGAAAACCACGGTTTTGCTGGCCTTCGGGCAATCCAGTTGTGTGCCATATTTGGAATTTCATTCGGCCTGCGAGCGCGCCTGTTGCACCATTTCCACCAAGACTTTCCGAGTCTCAGCTGGGTTGCATACCTCCCGCAAGAATGCGATGCGGGCACCACGCATGCCCTCGTGGGTCTTCAAGCGCACATGAAAACCGAGGCGATCGACTGCTGTCATCGTTGCTTCCTGTGACTCAACGTGAGCAAATTTCCGGGCCAGCATGACGAGTTCATCCTTGTGGTCGGCGTTCATGTGCTGAATGATTTCAGCCATCGACTCGGCAAGAGGGTCAGGTTGGCTACGGTCATAGTCGGTGGCGGATATCCAGCCCATCACTCCGAAGCCGCCCACGTAATAAACGTCCACCACGTCCATTCTATAAAAAGAAAAGTCTTCAAAGTCTACCCAATACTTGCTGTTGGCATGACGCGCCAGGTAGAGCTTGCGAGCCTCGGCCACCTCCGCGTCCGGTAGCCGCAGAACATTTCCGACCAGCGTGACCCTGGATGCTCCGAGCAGATCACCGCCAGCGTCCTCCTGGATAACCAACAGGCTGGCGCGCGGGTCGGTCTGCAAGTTCTGTGTGTGCATGGCCATGGTGCTGATCAGGAGAATGGGACGCCCGTGATCGTCCAACCCGTAGGGCATCACGGACCCGAACGGGAACCCCGGCTGTCTCCGCGACAGGGTCGAGAGGCTACCGATGCGGCCCAAATACATCAATGTGCGCGTACGCTCGCCGAACGCCGGCTCGGGGACCGGAGGTTGGTCACTCCCTGGCCCAGGCCCGGCATGTTTTCTGACGGATGAGGTTGTCATTCGCGGTCTTCTCTCCTATGTGTCTTCGTCGGGCGGACCCGCGGCGCCGGCAAGATCCTCTGCGCGCCCGGCTTCGGCCACGCCACCGGTTAGGGGCAAGTTGCGGCCGGCGACTGAACTGGCACGCTGCGCCGCTGGGATTTCGATCCGACCGCGTTTGCGTTCGTCTTAGCGAACTGAGTGCGCGAGGCGCCTTCTCGGGTTTGTGCGCCCCAGGCATACATCGCCTCGAGAACAGGAAGTAGTGTTTCGCCAAGCGCCGTAAGCCGGTATTCAACCTTGGGCGGAACTTGTGCATACACCGTACGTTCGATCAAGCCACCGTGCTCCATCTCGCAGAGTTGCTGTGTGAGCATCTTGGCCGTAATTCCGCGCAGGAGTCGCTTGATCTCAGCGTGGCGGCGAATCTTCGCTCGAACCAAATGCGCCACGATCAGGATTTTCCACGCCCCACCGATGTAGCGAAGGGCGTATTCGCAAGGGCACTCGCGGACCGTTTCGCTCCCGATTTTCCGCAGACGGCATTCTCCTAGTATCCAAGTGGGTAGTATGTCACGAAATTGTGCGTTCTTGACTCGACTACATACCTGTCCTAGTGTACGCGCAATGCGCTACCGGATACGCATACTAGACATGCCTGGTATCCATCGGCAGCGTACAGACGGGAGAAATGAAACTTATGAAGACGAACTACAAACTGGCGCTGGCCGTGCTGGCTGGAGTTCTGATCAGTGTTGCTGGCGCTAGACTGATTCGTGCGCAACAAGTCAAGACGCCACCGGCCTACGTTATTGCGGAAGTCGAAGTAACGGACCCCATTACCTTAAAGAAATATAGTGAGAAGGCGCCGCAGATAGTCGCGTCTTTCAATGGACACTATGTCGTTCGTGGCGGCAAGATCCAGGCTCTTGAGGGCGAACCGCCAAAGGGTTTCATCGTAGTAATCGGTTTCGACAGCGCGGAGAAAGCGCTTGAGTGGTACGATTCGCCGGACTATGCGGCCATCAGGCCGTTCCGGCAAAGCCCAACTAAGAGCCGCATATTTATCGCCGAAGGCGTCGCCCCGCAATGACATTGGCACTGAATCCCGGATTGTCGGCAACTCGGAAGCAATCCCAGCGCGTTGGGGTTTTTCCGCGTAGCCAAAAGCAAGGATGCGCTTCCAAGGACCTAAAGCCAACGACTCTGGAAAACCCTGGGCGGGAAGAGTCCGCAAGCTACGGAAAGCGTGCTGACGAAGCTCCTCACGAGCGTCGCTCCTCGTACCTGCTGCCGAACCCCGCACGGTGGGTCCGAACCTTCCGTTCTCCTGCTCTCCCGTTCGATGCCTCATACTTACATCCAAAGTCCTCACGAACAATCATTGAATATCTCAAGGATTCCGAGTTGAAACAATCTTTAGCAGTCGGGCTGCTGGCGTTCGCTTTGTGCGGGAGCGCCGCCGTTTGGAAACTTATCGCGGCCCACGCCACGCCTGCTTTGCGAACCAAAGAAGTCCCATTGCTCGCAATCGCGCATCAGCACGCTGACCAACTTCAGCAGTTTCCAGAATCTTTCCCGCTTCAAGTCGCGGTATTCTGGACCAGCCCGGGCCCCGATCCAGAGAATCCTCTCCCACTCGTCCACTCTCTGAAAGAGATGGGCATTCCTTTTTTTGTCACTCGCGATCTCCCACAAGCCCTCCGCCATCGCCTCGTCATCTTCTATCCTAGCGTTGATTCGCACACCTTTACCGAGCCCCAGGCCGACTTGCTGACCACGTTCGTGCGGCAGGGTGGATTTATCTTCGCCCAGAATGTGTTCTGGGGAGGCCTCCAGAATCTGTTCGGTTTTCGCAGCTTCGCTCCTTCGCGCAAACGTTATCACTTGGCATTTTCCGTAACAAAAGATCCTGTCACGAAGTATCTCAATCGCCCCGAGGAGCGCGAAACTCAACTTGGGAGCGATCACTTCCCCGAAATTATCTGGAGTAATGGATACGTTCCTGACCCTGGCGCTGAAGTGCTGGCGCACTTTGACGACGGGAGTGCCGCTTTGCTGACGAACTCCGTTGGCAAAGGAAAGGTGTATCTCCTGGGACTGAGCTTGCTCGACGTCGTTTTGCGCAATCAGAACAATCGCGACTATGACGCCCAGCGCCACTATGTGAACACCTTTGAACCCGGCGCGGATGTTTGGCTATTGGTGCTGAGGGCTTGGTACGAAGCGTATGGCAAAGATTGGGTGCGCCTCTCCACTATCCCCGGAGGTCAGCGCTCGGCTTTGCTACTCTCCCATGATGTGGATTGGGAAAACTCATTTGCTCCGGGCCTCGACTTTGCTCGTATTGAGAAAGCGAACCAGACCAGCAGTACCTTCTTCATCCAGACCAAATATGTCGACGACGCCAACAGCAAAGCTTTCTTTTTCGCGCCCAAAATCGACATTCTTCGGCAACTGAAAACAGGCGGCTCGACCGTGGGTAGCCATTCCATCATCCATTCGCGAGGCTTCAATAAGTTCGAGTTGGGCTCGGGCCATGAAACTTATTCCAGTTATCAACCTCGTGGACTCGGATTCGATACCGCCTCGGGAGCCACCGTCTTTGGTGAAGTTCGAGTCAGCAAGGAATTACTGGACGGAGAAATTCCGGGTCAGGATACGATATTCTTCCGTGCCGGGCACCTCCGTGTTCCGATTTCTCTGCCGGAAGCCCTTGAGCGTTCCGGATATCAGTTCGACTCATCATTCACCGCCGACGATGTTCTCTCCAACTTCCCGTTTCCGCTTCCCCGCGATCTTGGGTTCGAGGAGGACAGCGAAATCTATGAATTTCCGGTTACCATCGAAGACGAAGAATCTCCCGGCTTCGCCAAACGAGTGCCCCAGGCATTGCAGGTGATTCTCGCCAACGCCGAAAACGGAGCCGTGAGTGTACTGTTAATTCATTCTAATGAATCCGTCCTGAAAGCAGCAGCCGAACAAGATTTACTTCGTCAGCTACCTTCTGACATCGTCAAAACTGACATGCTGACTTTTGCAAAATTCTGGCGCGCTCGCGATCGTCTCCAATGGAGCCTGACCGCGACCTCCGTACCCACAGAAGCCGTGCTGCAAGTAAAGTCTGACGAATCTGTGACCGGTCTTACCTTCGAATTCCAATGTCCGATGGCGACCGCCACCGGCGGTGCGACCATGTCCCTGGACCACCGACACCTCGTTTTGCCAGAGCTCGCGCCGGGCCGCAGCGTTTCAATCCACATCAACTATCTGCACTGACCTCGGCTCGGCAATTTCTAAAATCGAAACACGCAGTTACCCCGCACGTAAGACAGGGAACCTTGCGTAACTACGCTCGCAGCCTATTGAGCCGATAGTGATAATAAGGATTGCAATGACGGTGCATTGCTGCGCTCAGGACCTCGCTCTGACGGTCCTGTTCCTCTCCTAAACAGATTCAATTGCTGATTGAACCAGGAGCCGTGGACGCAATGCCGGCTTCGGATCGAGCGGACCACAATTCGCTGGAGTTTGTCGTGAAAGTGTCTGAAAACAAATTCATTCGTCAACTGCCCGGACTGTCCCTAAGGACGGCCATCGCAGTATTGCTGCTACTCGGTTTCGTGCATCTTCTCGCCGCGCAAACCATTGACGACTGGCAGCCACAAGTTCGCAAGGATGTCGAGAATCAGCGCATCGATGCTGCTCTTGCCATCGTCGACCAACGTTTGGTCGACGCACCCGAAGATTTGGAAGCTCACGGTTGGCGTGGACGATTGCTGGCCTGGAAAGGCCGCTGGTCCAATGGCGAAGCTGAATATAGATTTGTCCTCGACAAAGTCCCAAATGATACCGAGATTTTGACTGATCTCTCCGACGTCCTCCTCTGGCAGCACAAA
>PLEA01000379.1 GCA_003136335.1 Acidobacteriaceae bacterium
GTGGTGCCGACGGCAGTGACCATAGCGCCACCGCCGTACACGGTCGCGGTGTTGTTGGTGAATGTCGTTTTATCGATGCTCGTGGTGTTCTCGATGAAGAGCGCGCCACCCTCCATCGCCACGTTGCCGGAAAACGTGCTCGTGGTGATGGTCAGCGATCCGCTGCTCGCGATCGCGCCGCCCGAGGTTCCACTCAGTGCGGGCGACTGATTGGCAGAGAACGTGCTGCCACTGACCGTGAGAGTCCCGTGGCTGTTGACGGCGCCACCTCCATTCTGCCCGTCGTCCGCGAGGCCGTTGCTCAGCACCACCGAATTGAGCGTGAGTTTGCCCCCCGATGCCACGTCAAAGATGCGGAATGCCGGTATCCCCGTTGCCGTCGAACGCTCGATGGTCGCGCCGTTCCCGGCGATGGTCACCTTCCCGGTGATCACCGGGAGCCCGGTGCCGCCGTCGGTGGTGTTGTTGGCCGCGGTCAGCACGATGGTGCAAGCGCTGCCGAGCGTGACCGTGCCACCAGCTTTGTTGGCCGTGGTGATGGCTGCGATCAGGCTCGCTGAGCTGCAGGTGATCGCCGCATCGGCGATCTGGGTTGTGACCACCATCCCGCTGCCGGCGGCGATGACCGTGGCCGTCGAATCGCGAAATACGTACTGCTGCGGATAGCTCTCATCGTAGCCCTCACCGCTGAAGATCGACAGGGCCGCCAGTGGCACCAGAGCATAGGCGGCGCCACGCGCGACCAAAGGAAAGCCTGGACGCAGCGCCCGCAGACCAAAAATGAACCAAGGCAACGAGAGCACGATCAGCGACCAGCGCTCGCTCAAGTGGGGCAATAACAAGAATCCCGCCAGCAACGGCCCGAGAATGCAGCCCAGGACATTGACCGCATACGCGCTTCCTGCCCTGCCGGGATCTCCGCCGGACCGGCGGTCAACCAACATCGGGGTGAGAAAGCCCAGCAGTCCGGTGAAAGGCGCGATGCCCAGCACCAACCGCAGCATTTGCGACAACTCGATGTCTGGACTCGACGTCACCAACGGAAACAGCGAGGAGAGAGCCAGCAGCGTCCACAAAACGGCACTCTCCTCGGCGGAATGCCCGACATGCCGCGAGACGTACCGCGCGCTCCATACCCGGTAAGTGCGCGAACCCGCGAAGGTGGCCGCAAGGTACACGCAGAGCAGGCTGGCGAAGGCGTAGACCACCGTTCCGAGATAAGGTGTGAACTGACGCACCCAGACGACTTCCATTCCCATGCTCGTCAAGCCGGTCAGGAAAAGGAGAGCCATGATCGCTCTGCCGCTCGTGGCATTCACAATCGGTTTTGCCAACGGTTCGGGACTTTCGACCGCGAATTCTTTCGGGGAACTCCGGGAAAGTGCGAGCGCCGCCATCGCAATAGCGCCGTTGCATGCGACGCCTACCCACAACGTTCCACGGAAGCCAAGAAGCTCGATCAGGAGCAGAGGTACCACCGTGCCGATTACCGCACCAGCAACGTTTGCCGTGTAGAGAGAGCTGAACGAGCGCCCAGCATCGCGTGGCAGAGTCTGGCTCGTGGCTCGCATCCCGATTGGGATTGTTGCTCCCATGAGCGCGCACCACGGAATCAGAGTGCACGCCACCCAAACGCCGGAACTGGAATAGTAGGCAGCCGACGAAGACAGATCGAGCCTTTCGAGGACGCTTCGACCCCACCTCAGTTCGTATGGCACGGCGATGCCCGACACTCCAATGAGCAGTTCGATCAGCGCATATAGACGAAGCGCCGGAAACTTCAGTCCCTTGCCGTGTTGCCGCAGCCACTCACCGCTCGCCCAAGAGCCGAGTCCGAGCCCGGCCATAAACACCGATAGCACGATTGAAACCATGGCCGTCGTTACCCCGAACTGGGCCATGGACAGGCGCAGCCATACCAACTCGTAAAGGACGCTACAAAAGCCAGAAAAAAAGAAAAGAGAAAGAAACACTTCCCGAAACACTTTGTGAGATGGATGGTTTTGCAAGGGGCGCCGGTGCACGGCATGGGAATGTAAACACATCGGTGGAAACCAGGCAAGCGATCCGTCTCTTGAGGAATTATCTGGCGCTGTAAGCAGGTACATCGCAAGGACTTTGCGGTTGATGATGAGTTGAGTTCGGAATGACCGCCGGTGCATTGCAGGCTGGCACCTTCCGCGCCAAAGTGGCCTCCAGCAGGCGCCCTCGAGGCGCGGAGGCAAACATGGCAAACCTTGGTTCCCAACCGATGACCGAATTCTGTGAGCAGGTGAACCCGCGCTTGCTTCTGGAGATGCGCTGCACGCGTCCCTTTCCCGATATGCTTCGCGTGCAGGAAAGCTGGGTGGCCGCGGCAGAAAAACGCGCGCTACTCTGGCTGGCCGCGCGCATTCCGGATCGCATCGGTTCAGACCACCTGACAGTGTTGGGCTTCGCGGCGCAGATCGGCGCGGGAGTGTGTTACGTGCTCGCATCCCGCAATCGCTGTGCGCTCCTCGGCGTGATTGCCTGCCTCACCCTCAACTGGCTGGGCGACTCACTCGATGGCACCGTCGCTCGCGTGCGACAAAAGCTGCGTCCGCGCTACGGTTTCTACGTCGATCACATGGTCGACAGTTTCGGCGCTCTCGCCCTGATGGGCGGCTTGGCCTTCTCTGGATACATGCATCCCTGGATCGCCAGCGGCCTGCTCGTCGCTTTCCTGATGCTCTCCATCCAGTCGTATCTCGCGACGCACGCCCTGGGCGAGTTTCGCCTCTCGTTCTGGCGCTTTGGTCCCACCGAATTGCGCATCCTCCTGGCGATCGGAAACCTGGCTCTGTTCTGGAAACCGGTGGTGCATCTTTTCGGCGGACGCTACCGCCTGTTCGACGTAGGCGGCGCAATCGGTCTCGCAGGCATGGGATTGATGGTCGTCGTCTTCGCCTCGCAGAACATCATCCGCCTCTATCGCGAGGAAAGGATCCCGCAATGACAATGAGGATGACGACTCATTCCCGCGAAAACAATCTGCCACCCTCCACGCTAGTGCGATGGTGCAAATTCAACCTCGTGGGTGGAATGGGCATCGTAGTGCAATTCGTAACGTTGTTCCTGCTGAAGAGCGGGCTGCACTTTAACTATCTCTCGGCGACCGCGATCGCCGTGGAAGCCGCGGTGGTGCACAACTTCGTCTGGCACGAGCAGTTCACTTGGGCGGATAGAACCAAGCTTGACCGAACGAAGCTTCACCGAGTGCGGCCGGCGCGGCGCCCTTCAGTGCGCCGGCTCCTGCGCTTCCATCTCTCCAACGGCGCGGTCTCCCTCCTCGGTAACCTGGCCCTGATGAAAGCGATGGTCGGCGAATGCCACATGAACTATCTGCTCGCCAACGCGATTGCCATTGCTCTGTGCTCGCTGGCCAATTTCCTTGTAAGCGACACGTGGGTGTTCGAACGAGGGTGACCGCTGAGTCCCGCACCGGAAAAGTTAAACCTTCGCGGGGTTCAGGAGAATCACCGCACCAGTTGCACTCGAGCGGAGGGTAGAGTAATGTCTCCCACGAACCTATTGGCAGGAGCCCTCCGTGCGAACGACCCGTGTCTTTACTGCTGTCTGTGCAATCGTCGTGTGGGTTGGCGCTACCGCGCCCTCGGCGCCAAGGCCGCAATCGATAAACGTAGCTAAACCAACTCCGCTCATTCTTGAGAAGGATGAAGGCGAGCGGCGCGCAGTACGCGGATGGCCCGGCCACCCTGATCCGGGTGAGACCTTCATCCTGAAGGTGGATCCGAAAAATGGCGGATCCTCGCATCTGGTCTTGCTTACGGCAAGCATCCCAGTCGGAAAGAAAATCGATACTCACCGTCATCCCGAGGCCGACGAAATCCTCTTTCTGCAGACCGGAACCGCCTGGGTGCATCTGGGGGACTCCGTAAGACTGGTGCACGCTGGCGCAACCGTGTTTATCCCTGCCGGTACTGGGATCTCTGCCGACAACGCCGGAAGCGACGCCGTCAACCTGGTTGCTATTTTTTCCGCGCCCGGCTTCGAAGACTTTATGCGCGACACTTCCGCTCGCGAAGGAGAAAAAAACGTCCCGCTGTCGCAGGCTGAGGAGGACGCGGTCGAGAAAAAGCACTCCCACGCTGTGATCTATCAGTGAGCCTCACATCTTTAGAGAGCGGTAAAACCAAACCGCCAAACTCCAGCCGCGAAGCGGCGTCATAGGAAAGCCCGGCACGGAAGTGCCCGGAAAGAATGCGAAAAGCACGCGAGTCCCGAAGGGGACAGCACAGCTTCTCACGCACACTCGGAGGGGCCGAAGAAAAGCTGCGAGACAGCCCCTCACGCGATCTTCAGCACAACTTTGCCGTAGTTCTTCCCATCCTGGAGCAACTGGTATGCCTCCACCGCCCGCTCCAGGGGAAACACGTGGCCAACCTGCGGAGTCAGCTTGCCCTGTCCGATCCATGCCGAAAGCTGCTGCCACGCCGGCTCCATAATCTCGCGCTTCTGCGACAAATATGTAAGCCAAAGTCCTTGCACGCTGGCCGACTTCGCATACATCGCGCGCAGATCAATTTGCGGAGGCTTCCCCGTGGCGGTCCCGTACTGAATGACGCGTCCGAAATCCCGCAGGCAGCGCAGGCTCTTCGCCGTATGCTCCCCGCCCAGCATCTCGAAAACGGCATCCACCCCTTCCCCATGCGTAAGGTTCTTCACGGTCTCTTCATAGTCACGCTGCTTGTAGTTGATGCCGTGCTGCAACCCAAGTTCTTTCACGCGCGCAAGTTTCTCGTCGGACGACGAAGTGCCGTACATATCCACGCCGAGCACCTGTCCGATCTGCACCGCTGCGGTGCCCACACCTCCCGCCACCGCGTGGATCAGCACACGATGCTTCTTCCCAGTGGCGGCAGGTTCCGTCATACCCGCCTGCCAGTATCCCAGGTAGGCCGTGAAGTAGTTGACTGGGAACGCGGCCGCTTGTTCGTCGGTCCAGCCATCGGGAACAGTCCATACCATGTTGGTGTATGCGGAAGTCTTCTCCGCGAAAGCGGCCCACTGCGTATATCCCATGACCCGCCGCCCGCTGCTCTCCTCGACTCCCGCGAACTCGCGTCCCACCACCAGCGGCGGAGGAGGAGTTCCGGGATACCCGCCCCGAGTCGTCATGACGTCGGCGAAGTTCAACCCTCCCGCGCCGACGCGAACTAGCGTCTGCCCGGCCTTCGCCGCAGGTTCGGCAATGTCTTGGATGGCGAGCGCGTCCGGTCCGGACAGGTTGGTGAGGACTAAGGCTTTCATGCAGAAAGTCTAGCAGGGGGAGAAACGGTCCGCCGGGTATCGGGCCTTGGGTCCTACGGTATTGGGTGTTGAGTGTTAGGTGTTGCCGAAACCCAAAACCCAAGACCTAAGAACATAAGACCCAGCGGTTTATGTTCCCGTGCTCTACATCACCACAGTAAGAGCGAGTCGCACTCCGGGGTGACGTAAGTCAAACATGCCCAAGACCTAACACCTAAGACCCCAGACCCAAAACCCGAGGTCCGAGCTCGAAGGTCCGGTCTCCGGTCTCCGGTCTCCGGTTCCCCCGCGACCTTTCCCGGCAGGTATATACTCTTGGCGTTGGCTTACTGATCGCCCGGCCGAGCCCCACTAAGCCGGGACGGGGCGTACATTCATCCCCTAATTCATGCGCGTCCCGCATGCGAACGCGAAAGGCCGATTCCCGCCCAGGGGCGGCGAGGAAATGGCACGGGTGCATCGCCTAGTCGTATGGGCATATGGGCAAGCGCATCCGCGGGGAGGTTTACCGTGGCTATCATTTTTGTACGTCTTCTTTTTGTCATCGTTGTAGCCGTCACCTGTTTTGAAATCGGCCCGTTCGGCCTTTCTCCCCTGCGCGCTGCGGGGGCGGGAGCGTTGATCGGCGCCGCCATCGTCGTGTTCGAATGGAAGCTGCGCACCGTGAGCCTGAAGCGGCTCATCGGCGCCGCCATCGGAAGCTTCCTCGGCATCTGTGGCGCCTACCTGTTCGCTCTGGTCATCCGCAGCAGCATTCCGCAGGGACATACCCAGAGCTTCCTGCAGATCCTGGTCATGCTGCTGATGGCCTATGTCGGCCTGATCGTAGGGGCGAGCAAAGGCGATCTGCTGAACCTGGCCGCGCTGGGCGGCATTTTCGGCGGCGAGAAGCAGGGCAAAAAAAGCTACAAGATTCTCGACACCAGCGTCATCATCGACGGCCGTATCGCCGACATTGCTGAGACCGGCTTCCTCGACGGCATCATCGTAACCCCGCAGTTCGTGTTGCGCGAATTACAACTCGTCGCCGATTCCGCCGACTCGCTGAAGCGCAACCGCGGCCGCCGCGGCCTCGATATCCTGCAGCGCCTGCAAAAGGTGGCCACCCTCACCATTCAGATCGTGGAAAACGATTTCCCCGCCGTTCGCGAAGTCGACCTGAAACTGATCGAGCTGGCCAAGGTCTATGAAGGCAAGATCATCACCAACGACTTCAACCTGAACAAGGTGGCACAGTTGCAGGGCGTCCAGGTGCTGAACATCAACGAACTGGCGAATTCGCTGAAACCCATCGTCCTCCCCGGCGAGACCATGCGCGTCTTCATCCTGAAAGAAGGCAAGGAATACAACCAGGGCGTCGCCTANNCGGCAAGTGGGACGAGCGCGCCTCCTATAGCCGACAATCAGTGCTGCCCGTAGCACCCCCGCCGCTGCCCGTTCCCGGACCTGTTCCAACCGCAGTTCCCGCGCCGAGTACTTTGGAGACGAAACAAGGCACGTCTTAGCCAGGCGCCCGCGTTTCGGCTCGCGCCACGATATGGCGACAGAAAGATTTTCATGAAGCGTGTAACGGGAATTGGCGGCATTTTCTTCAAGTCAGAAAACCCACAGCTGCTCTACGACTGGTACGCGAAGCATCTCGGTATCCAGCTCGAGCCGCACGGGCAGGGCGCGTCCTTTGAATGGCTAGAACTGAAGGCCGCCGACGGCAGCGAACCGGGTCCAAAGGCGCTCACCGCCTGGTCGATTTTCCCACACACCACCAAGTACTTCGGCGCCAGCAAAGCTGCCTTTATGGTCAACTATCGCGTTGAGAATCTCGACAAGTTGCTGGAAGAGCTGAAGAATGCGGGAGTCGAAATCGATCCGCATCGCGAAGACTACGACTACGGCCGCTTCGCCTGGATNNGCCTGGATCATGGATCCCGACGGAAACCGCATTGAGTTGTGGGAGCCGCCTAAAGCAAATAAATCGGCGGATTGAAAAACCCTTCACCGCCGAGGACGCAAAGACAAAGACCGCAGAGACAATTCTTTGAGTTTCCCGCTGTCGATTTTCTCGGCGAACTCGGCGGGCTCGGCGGCAACCGATTTGAACTCTCCCACTGCCCCCTCGTATACTTACACCCCGCCATGAAGGTGATCGTCATCATCCCGGCAGCCGGTCTCGGCACCCGCATGGCCCCCATGCCCAG
>PLEA01000164.1 GCA_003136335.1 Acidobacteriaceae bacterium
GATTGTTCAGAAGCCGCTTTCCGAGTGGTCGGACGATGAATTCAAAGTTGTCAGCGACTTTTATTTTGCGCAGCGCGATGAACTCACGCGTTCGCTGACCGCGCAACTGCCCGCCCTCAACAGCGAACTGGATCGACTCTCAAAGGACGGGGATATCACGTTGGTCAGTGAAGAGGCTCCCGGGCTCGCCTATGCAGATATGTTGACCCGCGGAGTCTACAATGCGCGCACCGAGAGAATTCGGCCGGCGGTGCCTCATTTTCTGCCTCCGCTTCCTGCGGGTACGTCTCCCGACCGGCTTGGGCTGGCGGAGTGGACCGTGAGTCCCACAAATCCCCTGACTGCGCGGGTAACGGTCAACCGCATGTGGCAGGAAATATTTGGCACCGGGATTGTAGAAACGACAGAGGATTTTGGCATCATGGGCGCGCGTCCCAGTCATCCCGAACTTCTCGACTGGCTGGCGGTGGATTTCCGCGATCACGGCTGGGATGTAAAACGCTTTTATAAGCAACTGGTGCTATCTGCGACATACCGGCAGTCGGCGCGTGTGACCCCGCAGCTGGCCGACAAGGATCCAAAGAATCGTCTCCTCGCCCGGGGACCGCGTTTCCGCATGGATAGCGAGATGCTTCGCGATACTGCGTTGGCGGCTAGCGGCTTGCTGGTGGAGAAACTCGGCGGCCCCAGCGTGAAACCTTATCAGCCGCCCGGAATCTGGGACGGAAGCCACGACGCCAGCAACACGCGAAAATATGTGCAGGACCACGGAGACGCGCTCTACAGAAGGAGCCTCTATACATTCTGGAAGCGCATGGCCACAATACCCGATATGGACACTTTCGATTCTCCCATGCGTGACGCGGCCTGCACTCGCCGCCAGCGCACCGATACTCCGTTGCAGGCACTGGTGGCGATGAACGAACCGTTGCGGCTGGAGGCGTCACGCAGGCTGGCGGAACGCGTCATTCGCGAATCTTCAACCGTAGATGCCCGGCTGGACTATCTTGGTCAGGTATTGCTCGCACGTGGCTGGAGCTCCAAAGAAAAAGGTATTCTCGAAAGCGCGCTCACAAAATTCGGGGCAACCTACTCCAGGGATCCAGCGGCCGCTGCCCGACTGTTGAATGTGGGCGAGAGTAAAGTTGACAGGACGATTCCGGCGTCAGAACTGGCGGCCTGGATGCTGGTTTCCAGCGCGGCTCTGAATCTGGATTCTGTAGTGAACAAATGAATCCTCGAAAACCATTGCCCGGGCATGTTTGTTGCGACGATCATGGCGAAGGTCCGTCGGTTTACGATCTACCCATACCAAAGTCGCTGCGTGATGAGTGGATTCGCCTCGCAAGCCGTCGCCATTTCCTTGGCCGTATGGGCAAAACTCTGGGATGGGCTGGATTAGCGGTATTGATGGGCGACAAACTACTCGGTGGATTGGCGGGGACTTCTGAACCCGCGCTGCCCGGCCCCGAATCAATGCGTTTGCCGAACTTTCCGCCCGCGGCGAAGCGCTGCATCTACCTCTTCATGTCGGGCGCGCCTCCGCAGATGGATATGTGGGATTACAAGGCCGGTCTCTCCGCGCTTTACGACAAAGATCTGCCCGACTCTGTTCGCGGCAACCAGGCGCTTACGGGTATGACTGCCGGCCAAGCCCGTTTCCCCATCGCCCCGTCCCACTGGAGGTTCGCGCAGCAGGGCAAATCGGGGCGTTGGGTGGGCGACCTGCTTCCCTGGACTGGGAAGATGGTGGATGATCTTGCGCTTGTGTACTCTTTGAAAACTGACGCGATCAACCACGAGCCCGCCATCCTTCTGATGAACACGGGCAATATGGTTCCCGGCAAACCCTCCCTGGGCGCATGGCTGTCCTATGGCCTGGGCAGTATGAACGAGAATCTTCCAACCTTCGTCGTGCTCAACTCCGCTTTGATCCCGCATTCCAATCAGCAACCCATTTCTCCGAAGTTGTGGAGCAGCGGGTTTTTGTCCAACGAGTACTCTGGTGTGGCTTTCCGCTCGGAAGGCTCTCCGGTCCTCTATCTCGACAATCCCCCAGGCATGAGCAGCGAAACTCGGCGGGAACTGGTTAACAGCGTGAATGCCATCAACCAGCTCACCTACGAGGATCTCGGGGATCCGGAAACTCACGCTCGCATCCGGGAGTACGAGATGGCGTTCCGCATGCAAACATCGGTACCCGAACTGGTTGACATGCGCGACGAGCCTGCGAGTACCTGGATACTCTACGGCGAAGAGGCAAAGAAAGCGGGGACGTTCGCTCACAATTGCCTTCTCGCCCGGCGGATGGCGGAGCGCGGAGTACGCTTCACGCAGATTTATCAGCGCGGTTGGGATGTGCATGGCGATGTGGTCGGCATGTTGCCCAAACTATGCGCGGCTACCGATCGTGGTTCCTATGCACTGGTTACCGATTTGAAACGCCGCGGGATGCTCGACGACACGCTGGTCATCTGGGGAGGAGAGTTCGGCCGCACGGTTTATAGTCAAGGCGGCCTTTCAAAAGACAACTATGGGCGGGACCATCATCCGCGTTGCTTCACCGTTTGGCTGGCGGGTGGAGGCGCGAAGCCGGGGATCGCCTATGGCGAGACGGACGAGTATTGCTACAACATTGTTCGCGATCCTGTGCATGTGCGTGACTTTAATGCCACACTGCTTCACCTGTTGGGCATTGACCACGAGAAGCTTACCTTCAAGTTTCAAGGGTTGGACCAGAAATTCACTGGAGTGATTCCGGCAAAGGTAGTGCCCGGTCTTTTGAGTTAATCTTATCTGCTGCTATGAACAAACAAACTCGCCGATCGTTCCTGACCGCCTGTTCGGTTGCCGGCTTGGCGGCCGCGCTGCCGTCTTTCTACGTGCAAGCTTCTGACAAATCCGGCACTCGCCTTCCCGTGCTTGGTTCCGGCCCGCATACTTACGAGTGTGTCCACGACTGGCTGGTGCCGCCTGAAGGGATGGTGTGGGGAGATACGCACGGACTTTGCCAGGATGAGCAGGGGCACATTTACGTTGGACACACCGTGCACAAGTCGAGTATGCGCGGCGAGGCGATCGTTGTATTCGACGAGAAAGGCCGCTTCGTTCGGGCCTTTGGCGAGGAGTTCCGAGGAGGAGCGCACGGACTGAAGCTGCGCCGCGAAGGGAAAACAGAATTTCTCTACCATTGCGATATCAACCGTTGCAATGTGGTAAAAACCACGCTCGCAGGCGAGGTGACTTGGGTGCATGGCTATCCCCGAGAGGACGCGAGTTATATGGAGCGGCCGATCGACTTTGTGCCCACGAATGTCGCCTTTGCTCCGAATGGTGATTTTTATGTGGGCGACGGCTACGGCTCGAGCCACATGCTGCGCTTTTCTCTTGCGGGAAAATTTCTGGGTGAAGTCGGCAAGCCAGGACACGGCGATGGCGAACTGGACACTCCGCACGGACTCTGGCTGGACCCGCG
>PLEA01000323.1 GCA_003136335.1 Acidobacteriaceae bacterium
ATGGATGCCAGGAAGGGAGAATCTCCTCATGCTCAAAGCTGCATGCATCGGCGTTGTGCTATTTCTTTTCGCGGGCTTGGCGAACGCCCAAATTCCGTCCGGAAATGTATTCCTCGGATTTTCTTACGAACGTACAAATTCGTCAGAATTCAGTCCGAATCTGATCGGCACAACTTTGAGCAGTCCCAATCTTCATGGATGGGAAGCCTCGTTCGAGGGAAAGATTGTGCCGTTTGTGGGGATCGTGGGCGATGTCAGCGGACACTACGGGTCACAGAACTTTACCGAGGCCACGCCCAACGGCCTACTGAATATCAACGTGACCGGCCATGAGCAGGAATACCTGGTCGGACCTCGACTCTCTATACCGGTAGGCAAGTTCACTCCATTCGCCGAGGTGATGGTCGGTGCTGCGCACATCCATACCGGCGGAACCTTGCCCGGACCTTCCAATACCTCGTTCGCGTACGCATTGGGCGGTGGTCTTGATTATCGCCTTTTTGGTCCCGTGGCCGCGCGCGTGGAAGGCGACTACCTGCGCACGAAATTCTTCAGCTCCACTCAGAATAATCTGCGCTTGTCGGCAGGCGTTGTATTTCGATTCTAGGATTAACCGATGCAGAAGGGAGGACGCCCATGCGCAAACGTTCGAATCATCGCCTTCATAATGTCTGTATTTGCCGGGTTGGCAGTGGCTCAAGTGCCTACATCGGGTAACGTCTTTTTCGGATACTCTTACTACAATACCGATCTGTCTTCGATCGACCGCGCCAATACCAACGGATGGCAAGCGTCGCTGGAAGGCAGGGTGCTGCCTTTTGTTGGCATCATAGCTGATTTTGACAGTCACTACGGCTCACAGAATTTTCCCGAGGGGAATGTTCCCGTCCCCTGCCCTTCTATCGGCTGCCCTGTGAGCTTTAATGCGGACGTGACGGAGCATAACTTTCTTTCGCCACAGCTCTCGGCGGTGGACTCGACTATCGCCTGATTCGCCTTGTTGCGTGGCGTGTCCAGGGTGATTACGTGGAGACGCGATTCTTCGGAACGCACCAGAACAATGTGCGCCTGTCCACTGGCATCGTGGTTCACTTCTGACGTGCTCGGACAAACGGCAAAACTCGCTCGTGGAAACATTGAAAGAAGCCAGAGCGATCTCAGAAATATTTTGGGAAGGGCACGGCTTGAGCCGTGCCACTCGGAATCGCAACCGAAGCGGGCTTTAAGCCCCTGAGGGACGCGCGGTTCACCCCTTGCGTTATCGCTTGGCTTCTAGACATGTGGTGCGCTGTCCGGCTCCGACGCCCAATACTTGTGGTCGCGCAGGAAATATTTGTCGTTCCAATAGTTCATGGCGGTCCATAGGAACAGCCATCCCACGCGCAGGTGCCCCATCTTTTTGAAGCGCCGATTGGTGGTGTGGACTCCGCCGCGCACTATCGCGAAATGCTTCCGCTCAATCTGCTGGCTTAGCCGATAGTCTTCCGCAAACAGAATCTGCTCGTGAAATCCGCCCAGCTCCCAGAATTTCTTGCGCTCGAACAACATGAACATTCCGGTCGCAAACGGGCGGTGCAGGTACGACAAGTATTGAAAGAAATCGTTGCCGACATAGAACGCCTTGTCGAGCCAGCTGCCTTCTGTGCACAAAATGTTTGTGGTCACGCAGTGCAGTTCCTGGNNACGTAGGGAGTATCCGCCTGCGCCGCTCCCTGGTTGCGCCCGACCGAAGGCATCCCGCCGCGAATCACGCTCACGTTCAAGCGGTCGCGAAAGCCAAGCACGATCTCGGGTGTTCCATCCGTCGAATTCGCGTCAGCCACCAACACTCTCGTACTCGACATCTTCGAGTAGTCCTGATTCATCAGCGAAGTCAGCAAGTGCGGAATCAGCTTCACCTCGTTTTTCGCCGGAATCACGATCGTCAGCTGATTTGCCGTATTCATGCTCGCGGTATTCATGGATTTCTACCCCCTGTTCGTCGATGGTCAGATAAGTGAGCCGCGAATCGACCCACCCGCCTGAGTTGTAGTAATGGACGCCGTCCTGCTCCACGTGAATGGCTTCGTGGGTGTGGCCGCAGAAAATGCGGTGGGCGCCGTGTTGCGCCGCGTAGGTCAGCGCGCCCGACGCCACTTTCGGCGACATGCGCAGCCAGCGCGTGTTCACCCGGTCAATCAATCGCGCAATCGGATTGCCCTTCAAATCCATCTTCTGCAAACGCAGATAAAGCGAAGTGCCCCATCGGCTGAGCCGCACGCGGCTTACCTGGAAGCCATCGAACTGGTGACCGTGAATCGCGATATGCCGCAGCCCACAGTACTCCCACGTGTAGTCCTGATAAACGCGAACTCCCACCAGGTGCGACATGATGTTGGCGAGGCCGTGATCGTGATTGCCCTCGACCCACACCACTTCAATGTTGCGCTTGGGATTTGAAAGCTTGCGGATATAGCCGAGAAACTTCCAGTGCGCCTTGGTCAGGCGGGCAAAGTTGAGATCGGCAAAGATGTCGCCCAGCAGAATCAGCCGCTGGAAGCAATGTTGCTTGAGCACGCGCGTGGCCTCGCGCGCGTGACTGGTCTCTGCACCCAGGTGCAGGTCGGAAAGGATCAGCGTGTTGTAGCGCTGCAGATCCATATCCCGGTTGTAGCAGCGGAATGTTACGGCTTGATGAACACTGCATCAATATTGGTGCATAGGGATCGAGACCCGCGGCACCCGCATCCCTCAGTTGAGTTATATGCTTGGCGATGTCCATCAACGGGGGTATAGCCCTGTCCATCTTCTTCGCACACTTTGCGAACCTCGGAACATGCCATCCTTTGTTTTTTCCGCCTCATCTGCGAAACTGACCACTGGCCATAAAGCTGCTTCATAATGAACCGAAGGAGTAAACTGCGAGGTCCTCAGGGGCTAAAGCTCTTCTGGGTGGCGAATCCTGGCGGCACGGCTGGAGCCGTGCCCCTCCCGAAACTATTTATGAGTGGCGCCGCTAAACCCGCGCCTTTTCCAAAATGTTTTACAAGATAGCTTTGAATCGCTAATCACTTTCCCATGGGCCGCATCCACGTGCTCTCCGAAACTGTTGCTAACCAGATCGCCGCGGGCGAGGTGGTGGAGCGGCCTGCTTCGGTGGTGAAGGAGATGTTGGAGAACTCGCTCGACGCCGGCGCGACTCGAATTAAGATCAGCGTGGAGGCGGGGGGGAAGAAGCTGATCCAGATTACCGACAACGGGTGCGGCATGGTGCGCGACGATGCCATGCTGGCGTTTGAGCGGCATGCGACTTCGAAGATCAAGAACGCCGAAGATTTGCTGAGCGTGGCTACGCTGGGATTTCGCGGGGAGGCGCTGCCCTCGATTGCGTCGGTGTCGCGACTGCGGCTGGAGACGCGGGCGGAGGAAGAAGCGGCGGGGACCGTGGTCGAGATCAACGGCGGGAAGATTGCGCGGGTGGAAGAGGCGGGGCTACCGCTGGGAACTTCGATTACGGTGCGCGATCTTTTCTTTAATACTCCGGCGCGCAAGAAATTTCTGAAGGCGGAGTCGACCGAGTTGTCGCACATTGCGTCGCTGGTCACGCATTATGCGCTGGCGCATCCGGAAAAACATTTCGAGTTGCACTCGGCGGCGAATGCCATGCTGGTGGCGCCTCCGGTGGCGGGGTATAGCGAGCGCGTGTACCAGGTGTTTGGGAAAGAGACGCTGGATCAGTTGATTCCGGTGGCGTCGCGGCAGGCGCTGGAGCATGTGGGATTGCCGCAGCCTCCGCCGTGGCGAGTTAGAGAACAAGACGAGGACGGCGCGGAGGTTTCGGCAAAAGATCCGGGCGAGATGCGGATTCACGGGTTTGTTTCGAAGCCCGAGATTCAGAAGCTGAATCGGAATTCGATTTTTGTGTTTGTGAATGGACGCACGATTCGCGACCGGCTGGTGCAGCATGCGCTGACCGAGGCTTACCGGAACATCATTCCTCCGACCGTTCATCCCGTGGTGCTGCTGTTTCTGGAATTGCCGGCGGGTGAGGTGGATGTGAATGTGCATCCCTCGAAGACGGAGGTGCGGTTTCGGCAGCAGAGCGTGATGCACGATTTTGTGCGCGACTCGGTGCGGGCGGCGCTGATGAAGGCGCGTCCCGTGCCGCACTTTGTGACGGAGATGCGGGCCCATGCGACGGCGAGTACGTCGCTGACGCCGGGGGCGCTGATACCGGGAGCACAGGCCTGGGAGCCAGGGTCCGGCGCGGCTTTTGTGGTTGATGCGCCAAATTTCCCACGTCTCGCAGAAGACGCGAGACATGGGGCACCCTACGATTCTGCGGCCACGCAAGGATTCGCTTTGCAGGCGCCGGTGCCGCCGGCAGTGTCGGCGCGATTTCAGTTTGAAGGTGGAATTGCCGTGGAGACGAATGCGGGGATATCCCTGGCGCGCGAAGTCGAAACGATTCCCGACAATGGATGTGCTCCGGCGCTGGAGGTCGGCGAAGAGGAGCCGACGCTTGCGTCCCTGGGCACGCTCAAACCGCTGGGGCAGATTCGGAATTCGTTCATTCTGGCGGTAAACGAAGATGGTTTATGGATTGTGGACCAGCACGTGGCGCACGAGCGCGTGTTGTTCGAACGCGTGCTGAAGCAGCGGGCGGCGCAGAAAGTGGGGAGCCAGCGGCTGCTGATGCCGATTGTGCTGGAGCTGTCGCCCGCGCAGCAGGCGGTGTTCGCCGAAATTTCGGACGAACTGCAGCGCAACGGATTTGAGGCGGAGCCGTTCGGGGCGCGGAGCGTGGCGGTGAAGGTTGCTCCGGCGGGAGTGGACGCTGCTGCGGTGGAGCATATGCTGCATGAGTTGCTCGAGCAATTCTCGCGCGAGGAGCAGTCGCTGAATCTGGAGAAGATTCGCGCCCGCATCGCGGCGTCGATTGCGTGTCACGCTGCCATCAAGGTGAACATGCCGCTGGAGCAGAACAAAATGGAATGGCTGCTCGCGGAACTGGCGAAGACCGACCATCCGTACGCTTGCCCGCACGGGCGACCTGTCGTGCTACGGTACTCTATGAAGGATATTCAGAAGGCGTTTAAGAGGATCTAGCGTAATCAGCCATCAGCTTTCAGCTAAACCGGCCTTGTTGAACTGATAGCTGACTGATAGCTGTTTTTTATGACTGATCAAGAGTTGCACCAACTGCGGCGCGAGAAGTGGCGGCTGGATGGGAAGCCCATTCGGACAATTGAGGAAGCGCGCGCGTTTTTGGAGGACGTTGGATTCTGCCTGATGTATCCCAAGCGGCCGGCGCTGCTGGTACCAACGTTCATTGGAGCGTTTGTGGGGTCGGAGGAGCGGTTGCCGGGATGGCAGCATGCGTTTAAGGATCCGCGGGCTGCTGCGGCGACGGAATTGATGGTACGGTTGCTGCGCGAGCGAACGGCGTTCGAGGCGAATCTGTTCGACGAAAACAATGGGTTTCTAGTGTCGGCTTCGGTGTTTCCTTATTTTTATGCGCTGATGGGTGAACGCAATCCCAAGCTGGCGCCGAAGGCGGGATCGCGGTCTCCTTATTCTGCGCTCGCCTGCGATGCGTTTGAGTTGATCACGCACGACGGACCGATCTCGAAGCAGAAGATGCAGGAGGCGCTGGGCGGGAGCGTGTCGTTTCCGGCGCTGGACGGTGCGTTGGGCGAGTTGTGGTCGAAGCTGCGCATCACGCGCGTGGATTACAAGGCCAGTGAGGGCTCGGTTTGGGATGTGCTCTATCGCTGGGCGCCGGAGGCGGTGAAGGAGGGCGTGGGATTGTCGGTGCAGGAGGCGCTCACCGCTTTGTTATCGAAGTATCTCGACTGCGTGATCGCGATCGAGCAGGCGGACCTGGAGATATTTTTTGGCAACTTCATTGCGCGGTCGAAGGTGAAGGATGCGGTCAACGCGCTGCTGGCCGCGCGCGAGTTAAGCTTCGTACATGTGAGTGGACGATCGATGCTGCAGATCACGCCGGAAAAGATTGTGGCGACATCAGCGCTGCGTCCCGCCGCGCGATAATTTTTTCTGTTCATCGTAGCGCCTGCATCTTGCCGGCTGTCGCGAGGGCGTCCCGCCCGCGCAATGGCGGCGGGACGCCGTCGAGACGGCGGCGCTACCTGGAACCCTACTCACCACAATCATGTCCGCCGGGCGCAATTTCAAACCTTACCGCGGGCGGCTTGCGCCTTCGCCGACCGGATTGCTGCATTTGGGACATGCTCGCACGTTTTGGATCGCGGCGCGGCGCGCGGCTGAGCGGGGCGGACAGTTGATTTTGCGCAACGAAGATTTGGATTCGCAGCGGTGCCGTCCGGAGTTCGTGCGGGCGATGATGCAGGATTTGCGCTGGCTAGGCATTGAGTGGCTTGAGGGGCCGGACTGTGGCGGGCCGCGCGGTCCTTATACGCAGAGCGAGCGGCGGGGGTTTTATCTGGAGGCATGGAGGAAGCTGCGCGAGCGGGGGATGATTTATCCGTGTACTTGCTCGCGCAAGGATGTGGAGTTGGCGGCGGGGGCACCGAATGATTTGGATGATGAGCCGGTTTATCCGGGGAGGTGCCGTCCGCCTGTCTCCGGGGCCGCTCGGCTTCGCTTTCGCGGGACAGCCGAGGCGGCTGTCGCTACGTGTGCCGAGCCGGGGGGAGTGAATTGGCGGTTTCGGGTGCCGGAGGGGGAGGAGATTTGGTTTGCTGATTTGCATCTTGGGGAGCAGCGGATGATTGCGGGGCGGGACTTCGGGGACTTTATTGTGTGGCGGCGCGACGATGTGCCGGCTTATCAGTTGGCGGTGGTGGTCGACGATGCGGCTATGGGAATCACAGAGGTGGTGCGCGGGACGGATTTGCTGAAGTCTACGGCGCGGCAGATTCTCTTGTATCGGGCGCTGGGGTTGAGGGTGCCGGAGTATTATCACTGCGATTTGGTGCGAGACTCGAGCGGCATTCGGCTGGCGAAGCGGCAAGATGCGTTGAGCATTCGGAAGCTGCGGGAGTTGGGATGGACGGCGGAGCGGGTGCGGGCGGGGGAGATCTCTTCGATCTGATGTTCGGGGGCTTGCATTTTTCCAGCTGGTGACGAGAGCGCGGCGTAGCTTCGCTCCGCATGGCCGGGTCTGAGACGTCCCCCCACAAACAAGACGCGGGCCCGGTCTCATGCGCGTTCCGCTCGGGTTCGCCGTCGCAGGACCGCCGAGGCGGCTGTCGCTACGTGAGTTGGGGCTACACGCCTGGCTGGGCGTGTACAATCTTTAGCTTCGCATGACTGACAGAAAAACCGACGAAAAGGCTTCTCGTAAATTGACGATCGCTATCGACGGGCCGGCGGGGGCGGGCAAAAGCACCATTGCTTCGCGGCTGGCGCGGAAGTTGGGGTATGTGAACCTGGAGAGCGGGGCGATGTATCGTGCGCTGGCGCTCAAGGCAATTGACAGAGATGCTTCGTTCGAGGATGAAGCTGCACTGGTCAAGCTGGCGGAGAACGCGCGCATTCAACTGGAGCCTACGATCGGCGGGAACCGCACGCTGCTCGACGGGCGCGATGTATCGGCGCGCATCCGCGAGCGCGATGTGTCGGAGGGGGCTTCGCGGGTGTCGGTTCATCCTAAGGTGAGGGAGTGGATGGTGGCTCGCCAGCGGGAGATGGGGGCGGGCGGCGGGGTAGTGATGGAGGGGCGCGACATTGG
>PLEA01000462.1 GCA_003136335.1 Acidobacteriaceae bacterium
CGGTCGCCGAGAATGGCGGCGATGCCCACCAGCGGATTGAGCTGGAGCGAATTCTCGATGGGCTGCGGTGCGATAAATTTTCCGCCGGAAGTTTTGATGAGATCCTTTTTTCGATCGGTCACCGAAAGATATCCATCCGCATCGATGTTGCCAATGTCCCCGGTNNAGATTCGGCAGAATCTTGCCGACAGTCCCGATGCGATGATTGACCGGCGTATTCAACGCGATCACCGGTGACGTTTCCGTGAGGCCATAGCCTTCGTGAATGCGGATGCCGACCGTGGCATACCACTCGGCCAGTTCGCGTCCCAGCGGCGCGCCGCCGGAGATGAAAGTCTCGACCCGCCCGCCCATGCCTTGCCGAATTTTCGAAAAGACGAGCTTGTTGGCGAGCTTCCAACTGCGCGACGTAGGAGTCCTCCCGGCAAGAATCTCAGGCTTATTGTGTTGTCCCACAGAGAGAGCCCAATCATAGATGGCGCGCTTGGGCAGACCCTTGGCTTTCTGTTCCGCCTGCGCATAGATTTTTTCGTAAACCCGCGGCACCGCAACAAAAATGGACGGCTGCACCTCTAACAGGCTCGCGGGCAGTTGGTCTAAGAAGGGGCAATAGGCCAGCGTCACGCCGTAATACAGCATGGCAAAATCCACGTGACGCGCCGTGATGTGGCAGAGCGGCAGAAACGAGATGCTAATTAGACCGGGCCGCATCTCGAATCCGGACAGCGAGCACTGAATGTTTGACGCGATGTTGCCGTGGGTCAGCATCGCTCCTTTGGAAGTGCCGGTCGTTCCGGAAGTGTAGACGATCGTGGCCAGATCATCGGGAGCAATGGAGCGCGCCCTGCCCTCCATCTCTGCGCCGAGGTCCTCCGGCCCCTGCGCCGTAATCTGGCTCATGGTCACGCACTTGCCCGCGAACGGGACGAGATCCCCGTTGAACTCCAGCGCATCCATGACCACGATTTTTTCGATCTTCGTCTGCGGCAGAATCGACAGGACCTTGTGCAGTTGCTGGTCGGACGACAAAAAGATAGTCCGGCAGCCCGAGTCATTCAGGACGAATGCGGTCTGATCCGCGGTAAGCGTGGTGTAGAGCGGAACTGTGACCGCCCCGAGTAGCAGGCTGGCCATATCCGCCATGGGCCACTGGGGACGATTTTCGCTCAGCAGGGCGATGCGGTCCCCGGGTCGAACGCCCCAGGCATGCAGCGCGCGCGCCGTCCTGCCGACGCCTTGGCCAAACTCGCGGGACGTAACCGGCAGCCACTTCCCGGCCTCGCGGTATAGCATCATGCGATCAAGATTGCGTTCGACCGCGGCGAAGAAAATGTCGTTCAGAGTGGCGATGCTCATTCCGTCTTTCGGGGACCCGCTAACGGAGCTCATGCTGCTTTGTCGCAACCGGCTCCGAACAGAACTTTACTGTTTCGCGCGCGGTTTGGGCAATCCGTAAGGTCATTCGATTAGGTACTTCGGGGTTTACCTCCGGACCCAAGGCGGGGTATGCTGGGCTATCACCCCTGTGGGAGGGTTCAAGAATGCAAAGAACACGCTTAGCGCTTTTGTTGGCGGGATTGCTTCTGGCAATGACCGCCGCGCTAACTATCGCGCAAACTAAGAAGGAGGATTCGAGAATGCCCAAGGTGGGTGACGTGGCGCCGGACTTCAGTCTGAAGTACATCGACAGTAGCGGCGAGAAACAAGTGAAGTTGAGCGACTACCGCGGCAAGAAGAACGTCGTCTTGGCGTTCTACATCTTCGCCTTCACCGGTGGTTGAACGCAGCAAATGAAAAACTTCCAGCAGAATCTGAAAGCGCTGGAAGCAGCCGACACCCAGGTCCTGGGTGTGAGCATGGATAGTACGTACGCCAATAAAGCCTTCGCCGACCAAATCGGAGTAACCTTCCCCCTGCTTAGCGATTGGGGCGGAAAAGTAACCCACGAGTACGGCATCTACAAAAACGAATACCAGGCGGCACGCCGCATGAACTTGCTGATCGGAAAAGATGGAAAGATCATGGAAGAGCAGGTGGACAAAGACGCCATCGATCCCAAAAAGATCGTGGACACCTGCCAGCGTCCCAAGCTGAAAAATTAACCGCCGCGCAACAGCCCTCGTAGAGATGTAGCTTGCTTGCTACGTCTCTGCCCGCGGCATTCCAAACGATGGTGAGAGAGAGACGTTGCAAGCAACGTCTCTACAGCACAAGTCTGCCCCCACAAAGCACTTCCGTACTCGGGGAAACTAAACCATTTCTATTGTGTTTACAGGGATGTCGGTAACATCAACGACATACGGCATCCATTTCCGTCGGGGCGAACAAACATATGAACACGCGCAAGTTGTGGACCTGGATGGTGCTACTAGCGAGCTTTACTCTTGTCCTGCAAGTTTCCACTGAAGCGACAGCGCAGGATGACGCGCAAAATCAGAATCAAGATCAGAATCAAAGCCAAGATCAAGATCCTCCCGGCCGCGTAGCGCGCCTGAACTTCTCCGAAGGTTCGATCTCGTTTCGCCCGGCCGGCGAAGACGACTGGGTCTCCGGAGTTCCCACCCGCCCCATGGTCACCGGCGATGACCTGTGGGCCGACGAGGATTCCCGCGCCGAAGTACACATTGGTTCGACGGCGATCCGCCTGGGCGCAAAGACCGGAATTACTTTCCTCAATCTCGATGACCATACCACGCAGATTCGCCTGGCGCAGGGATCGCTTATTCTGCGCGTGCGGCACGTCGACGACGATGATAACTATGAGATCGATACACCGAACATCGCCTTCAGCCTGTTGCAGCCCGGCGAGTATCGCGTGGACGTGAGCGAGGATGGGAGCCAGTCCAGCACCACCGTTTGGCACGGTCGCGGCCGAGTTACGGGCGGAGGATTCACTTATACCGTGGTTGCGGATCAGTCCGCGACGTTCACCGGCAGCGATCACCTAGATTATGAGCTTGCCCAGGTTCCTGACCGCGATGATTTCGATACCTGGGCCTTCGAACGCGACGACAGCGAAGATCGCGCCGATTCGGCGAATTATGTTTCCCGGGAAATGACCGGCTATGAAGATCTCGACGAATACGGCGACTGGAGTTATGTGGCCGGCTACGGCCCCTGCTGGCG
Source organism: Acidobacteriaceae bacterium (assembly GCA_003136335.1). Next base: position 3,127 of record PLEA01000462.1, read on the forward strand.
GCCGCGCGCCGTCGTGTTCGGGTGGGCTCCTTACCGCTTCGGTCACTGGGTCTATGTTGGCCCGTGGGGCTGGACTTGGATCGAAGACGAGCCTTGGGGATTCGCTCCCTTCCACTACGGGCGCTGGGCGTTCGTAGGCAACGGTTGGTTCTGGGTTCCTGGACCGGTCGTTGTCCGTCCGATCTGGGCGCCGGCGCTGGTGGCATTCGTGGGCGGCGGTCCGGGTTTCCGCTTCTCCGCCGGCGGTGGCGTGGGATGGTTCCCGCTCGCTCCGGGAGAAGTCTATCTCCCCGGATACCACGTGAGCCGCGCATACATAAACAAGGTGAACGTCACTAATACCACGGTGACCGTCACGAAAATCACGAGCGTGTATAACACGCAGATCGTCAGCAGAGGCACGAACGTCAATCACATCATGTATGTGAATCAGCGCGTGACCAACGGCGTGACGGTCGTTTCGCACGGCTCGTTTGTGAATGCGCGGCCGGTCGCGCAAAACATGATGAAGGTTGATGCCAGGGAAATCGCCGCGGCGCCAATCACACACGTCGTGGCCGCTGAGCCAATCCGCGCGAGCGTGATTGGCGGTGGACGGCCTGCATCTGTCAGGCCGCCGGCCGCCGTCATCAGCCGCACGGTGGTCGCGGTCCGGACGCCTCCTCCGCCTCCGCACCCGATCGAGCAGCGGCAGGCGCAGGCTGGTGGACATTTGAACCAGCAGGCGGTGGTTCGTCCGGTCGGCGCCGCCCAGCCCGCTCAGATGAATGCAGGCGGCCGCCCGACGCCAACGCCCACCAAAGACGGCTTCCGGCCGTTCACTCAGCCCGACAGTGGCAACAGTCAGGTACGGCAAATGCCGCAGACTCAGCCGCGGACCTACGAGCAGCAGGGAACTCCGGAGCCCGAGAATACGCCGCGGCAAGACAGCACCAATGCGCAGCCTGCCAACCGGCCGGCTTCGCAATCGACGCATCCGCTGGTTCGCCCCGCCCCGCCGGTGCAGGAGCGCAGCCCGCAGCAGGAACAGCAGCAAGAGCAGAAGTTCAATCAATGGCACCAGCAGCGGCCCGCTCCTCCACCAGCGCAGAAGGCGCCGTCACGGCCTTCCGAGCCGAAACAGGAGAAGCCGTCCAAGAAGGGTCGTTGACGCTGACGGGCGGTTTGCGATGTGATAGGTTCGCATGAGATGCGCTTTCGGACAGACAACCAATGACGGCGACGCCGGGAGAATAGCAACCTCTCCCGGCGTCGTCTTTTGTGGCCGAGTGCCTTATGCAACAAAGAGTGACCGCAGCAGAATGACCGAAGCAAAATGACCGAAGCCAAGCGTCCCGCGATTAACTGGATGGATGTTCTGTGGCTGGTGTTTCTCGCGGGACTAGCTCTCCTGCCGCCAGTGCAGGAGATCCACAAGCAGCTCATCCTGCTTGCCTTCGGCGTCCTCCAGTTGGGCGAGAGTTGGCTGGTGGCGCGAGTGCCAAGCCGCGGCCCGGCCTATCTGGTCCTGCTGAAGATTGGCCTGGCGACACTGCTGGTCGACCACACCGGTGAGCTGAGCATCAACAGCAGCTACTATCCGATTTACTACTTGCCCGTCGTCACCGCCGCGGAGTATTTCGGCCCTTGGGCCACGTTGCTATGGACGTCGCTGGCATCAGCGGCCTACTGTTCCTATCTTTATCCGGCGCTCCAGGAATATGAGATCACGGAAGAGAATTACGGACTGCTGGCAATCCGAATTCTGTTTTTCTTTCTCGCGGCCATGCTGGTGAATCGTTTTGTCGTCGAGAACCGCCGCCAGACCCAGCGCTATCAGGAACTGGCCGAGACTCTCGCCGAGACCAACCGCCGCCTGGAACAAGCCCAGGCCGAAGCGCGCCGTTCCGAGCGTCTGGCCGCGCTCGGCCAGCTGTCTGCGGGCCTCGCCCACGAGATCCGCAATCCCCTGGGAGTGATTAAAGGCTCGGCGGAGATGCTGACCCAGAAGCTCGCAGACTCCAATCCCTTGGCCACGGAACTGGCGGGATACATTTCGACCGAAACCAACCGCCTCAGCGCGCTGGTCACGCGCTTCCTGGATTTCGCGCGCCCGTTGCACGCTGATCTCACAGCGCAAGACATCACCACCGTTCTCGATCGCGCCTTGCGCGATGTTGCCCAGTTGTGGAAGGGTGCGCCGGTTCACGTAGAAAAAGAATATGAACCTAGTCTGCCGCTCGTTCCGCTGGATGAGAGTCTGTGCGAGCAGGCTTTCGTTAATATTATTCAGAACGGCTACGATGCCATGGCCGCCAACGGCGGCACATTGCGCGTCCACGTCAGGAAATCGTCGGCCGAGCGTCGCCACGGCGGCACTATTGACGGCGTCGACGTGCGAATTGAAGACACAGGACCGGGCATTCTGCCGGAGTTGCGGGAACAAATCTTTAACCCGTTCGTGACCACGAAGAAGAGCGGAGTCGGCTTGGGACTGTCCATCGTGTCGAAAATTATCGACGGACATCACGGTACGATCCGCATTGAAGCTCCTGGCAATCCCGCCGGCGAGGCGGCGCAAGGCTCCGGCGCCCATTTCGTGATATTCTTCCCCGCCGCCAGCGACGAGACCGTAGTGGGTGAGACTGCTCACCTGGTGATCTCATGAGAATCCCGGAATCGAGGAAGACGCGCGAATGCCGACAATTTTGATTGTCGAGGATGAAGCCAAGATGCGCCGCCTGCTCGAGTTGAATCTCGGCGACGACGGATTTACCACACTCTCAGCCGAAGACGCCGAAACCGGCCTCAAGCTGCTGCGCGAAAATCCCGTCGATCTCATCTTGACCGATCTAAAACTTCCCGGCATGAACGGCCTGGAGTTTCTGCAAACCATTAAGCGCCAGAACGCGGCTCTGCCCGTCGTCGTGATGACTGCCTTCGGCAGTGTCGAGACTGCCGTCGAGGCCATGAAGGCCGGCGCCAGCGACTACGTCCTGAAACCGTTTTCGCTGACCGAGATGCGGATGGTGATCCACAAAGAACTGGACGTCCGCAATCTCCGCGAAGAGAACCGCTCGCTGCGCGAGGCCCTGGGCAAGCGCTATTCGTATCCCAACATTGTCGCCCGCAGTCCGAAGATGCAGGAGGTGCTGGCCACCGTGGAGCGCGTTGCCCCGACGAATTCGACCGTGCTCCTTGGGGGAGAGAGTGGCGTCGGCAAAGACTTGATCGCGCGCGCCATTCACGAAAAATCGCGGCGCGCCTCAGGTCCGTTCCTCAAGATCAACAGCACCGCCATCCCTGAGAATCTTCTGGAAAGCGAACTGTTCGGCTTCGAAAAGGGAGCGTTCACCGGCGCGGTCGCCAGCAAACCTGGCAAGTTCGAACTTGCGGATAAAGGAACACTCTTCCTCGACGAGATCGGCGACGTGCCGCCTCTAACGCAGGTAAAATTGTTGCGCGTGCTGCAGGAGCGCGAGTTCGAACGCCTCGGCGGAACGCGCACGGTGAAGGTCGACGTGCGCCTGATCGCAGCCACCAACAAGGATCTACGTCAAGCGCTCGAGCAAGGTACCTTCCGCGAAGATCTCTATTACCGCTTGAATGTCGTGCCCATCGACATTGCGCCCTTGCGCGAGCGGAGAGACGATATCTCCGATCTCGTCAACCTGTTCATCTCGCGCTTCACCGGAGAATCCGGTAAGCCGGTAGAAGACATCACGCCTGAGGCGATGCAGATTCTCGTGAATTATCACTGGCCCGGAAATGTCCGCGAGTTGCAGAACATTGTGGAGCGCGCCTGCGCTCTGGCGAAAGGCAGCGTGCTCGGCCCCTCCGACATCCACCTCGACGTGCGCCCGTCCAAGGCGGCCAATAGCCCCGGCGGATTTCTTCCCGAGGGCATGACGCTGGAACAGTGGGAAGATGAAATGGTTCAGGAAGCCCTGCGCCGCGCCAATGGCAACAAGAGTCAGGCCGCGCGCCTGCTGGGGCTCTCGCGCAATGCGCTTCGCTACCGCCTCTCGAAAATCGGCATCACCGACGAGAGTGAGAAAGAGGGGTAGGAATGGAGCTTCAGAGCGAGAAACGAAGCGGGACACCTAGGATAGAACCCAATAGAGAAGCCATTACTGCCGCCGCTAACAATAAAAACCTCCATAAGCGCCGTTACCGGCTTGCGAAATTTAGCTCCGATCAGCTTGCAGCCGCTGCCACGGAGCTTGATTTGCTTGGTCGTATCGTTGGTTCCGATAGAGTTGATGGTACTTCGCCCTTTGGAGATGGCAGTGATGAAACGGTTGCTGTGTCTGTGCTACTTCGCATTGAGAAATCAGCCTAATCTGGGCCGCGTGGGAGCGGAAGCCGGAATCCGCGAATTGGTGATTGGAGGAACTCCGTACGTTGTGCTGTACTCGGTGAAGAGAACGCAGGTCACGATCAGCACGATTTGGCACGGAGCACAGTCAAGAAAAACCTTGGGCACGAGCGGCGGGAAGGCGAAGTGATCCATGCGAGGTTGTCGCAATCTTGGGAATTGCGCATACGCTCGCGCCGGTAAAGAAGTCCTCCACCAACCGCCGGGCGTTGGTGCGTCCGGTGTGGTCTACTAGTCAGCCATGATCACTCCTTCCATTCTGCGCGTGCTGCCGCTGACCCTTCTTCTGTCCACACTGGCAGCCTCGGCGCAAACCCTTGCGGACCGGCTGGGCTACCCTTCCGGCACCAAGCTCATCATTGTTCACGCCGACGATCTGGGAGAAACCCACGCGGTGAATGCCGCGGCCATAAAAGCTATCGAGGGCGGGACAATCAGTTCCGCCAGTCTGATGGTGTCCTGCCCGTGGTTCCCGGAAATTGCCGACTACGCCAAATCGCATCCCGACGCAGACTTTGGACTGCACCTCACCTTGACGAGCGAGCGAGTTTACTATCGCTGGGGTCCGGTCGCGCCCACTGACCAGGTGCCGAGCCTGGTGGATCAATACGGATATTTCCATCATGACTGGGAAAAGAACGAGCCGGTCAATGCGAAGGAAGTAGAGATTGAACTGCGCGCCCAGATCGAGCGCGCGCTGGCGATGGGCGTTCATCCCACACATCTGGATTCGCACCAGTACCGGCTGATCATGAGCGGCAAGGAACTATTCGATGTGATGCTGCGCGTGGCGCGCGCCTACAAGTTGCCGGTGTTCGTTACGCGAGATTGGTTCGCCGCTTATCCCTATCTGCAGACCAGCCTCGGTCCCAACGATATTGTGCTGGACCATACGGTGACCATTGAACCGGAAATTCCGCCGGAGAAATCGGCAGATTTTTACTTGACCGCGCTAAAGGATCTGAAACCCGGCGTCACCGAGTTCGTAATCCATCCCGGTTACGATGACGAAGAACTGCGCGCAGCCACCCGGGAACGGTCCACATGGGGGGCGGCCTGGAGGCAGCGCGACTTCGATTTTTTCACCAGTGATCAGTTCCGCCTGGTTCTGGCTCAACAGAACATCAAACTGATCACCTGGCGAGAACTCGCCCGCGCGGCCGCAGCGAAATAATCTTTTCCACTGCCAGGACGAGTATGAACCAAGCGCCGATCTAACCCCTTAGCCACAGAGAACACAGAGAACCACAGAGGAATGCTCTGTGAAACCGTGTGTCCTCTGGTTAGGACTCTGTCCCGCGATGCGCGCTCAAAGAAATCCCAGCCGCGTAGCGGCGTAAGAATGCAGCCCACGCCGAAAGGCGTGGGTGACCCATTGAAGACGGGGCAACCCCCGAAAAAGGGGCGAAAGACAGCCTGCACGATTGCCATGCGAATCTCTTCGGGTTCAGCATTGCCAAAGCAGTGGTCAGCCTTCCAGCAGTTCCAACAACACTTAAGTATTAACTTGACAATATGTCGCGACAGGCGCAATACTTAAGCGTGTACTAAACTAAATGCCCGCTTCCGAAGCAGGCAGAAAGTTCAGAGGAGAACAACATGCGCAAATTAGTCGTTTTCAATCATGTGTCGCTGGATGGGTACTTCGTAGACGCGAACGGACAGATGAATTGGGCCAAGGCCCATAATCAAGATCCAGAGTGGAATGCATTTGTCGCGCAGAACGCAGACAGCGGAGGCACGCTCTTGTTCGGCAGAACCACCTATGATCTGATGACAAGCTACTGGCCCACCCCGCTTGCAATGGAGCATGATCCTGTCGTCGCGGAGCGGATGAACAAGCTGCCGAAAGTCGTATTTTCGAGGACGCTCGACAAAGCCTCGTGGAACAATACGAAGCTGCTCAAGGGCGATTTGGCGGCGGAAGTTCGAAAGCTCAAAAATGAATCCGGCCCCGGCATGGCGATTTTGGGCAGCGGCAGCATTGTCTCGCAACTGGCTTCGCAAGGCCTCATCGACGAATATCAAGTCGTGGTCAACCCCATCGTACTGGGTAAGGGGCGGACGATGTTCGACGGTATCAAAGAAAAAGTGTCGTTGCGGCCAACCAAGACGCGGACCTTCGGCAATGGGAATGTTTATCTGTGTTACGAACCTGCAGCCTGAATGAAAACAAGCTCTTAGCTTTTAGCGCTTGGCTGTTAGCTAAGGGCTAAGAGCCAAGAGCCAAGAGCTGATTGGTAAGGGAGGAAAATCATGAAAGAGCGATCCATCACTCACAGCACCTTCGTGATTGAGCGCAGTTATCCCACCGCCCCGCAACGCGTGTTCGCTGCGTTCTCCGATCCCGCCAAGAAACGCCGCTGGTTTGCCGGAGATAAGGATTTCAAGGCCGAAGAATTTGAAATGGATTTTCGGGTCGGAGGCCGCGAACGCTCCCGCTTTCGCTCGCAAGGCCTCACCTGCACCAACGATACGGTCTACCGCGACATTGTGCCCGACCGCCGCATCGTGGTTGCCTACACCATGACCCTGGGCGATCACTGCATCTCCTCCTCCCACGCTACCGTGGAATTCTTGCCAACCCAACAGGGAACCGATCTCATCTTCACCGAACAGGCAGCCTTCTTTGAAGGCGCCGATGGTCCTGAAATGCGGGAAGAGGGTTGGCACAAACTCCTCGAACATCTCGCGAAGGAACTGGCGCACTAATCCCGTTGCACCGAAAGGCCCGCATGCTTAGTCAAAGAGTCCACGTCGACCGCGTCTTCCATGCCCTCGGCGATCCCACCCGCCGGGCAATTGTTGAAAAACTGAGTGAAGGCCCGATTTCCGTTTCCAGACTGGCGAAGCCTCTCGCCATGACTCTGGCCGCCGTAGTTCAGCACCTGCAGGTCCTCGAAAAAAGCGGCCTGGTGCATACGCGGAAGATTGGGCGGGTCCGCACCTGCCGCATCGAATCGAATGGCCTAACCCTGGCCGAACGCTGGATCGCCGATCGCCGTTCGCTCTGGGAAAGCCGCTTTGATCGCCTGGGAAAGTTGCTTGCCGAGGAAGATTAGGGCCACGGCGCCGGAGGTCTATTCCCAAAGTCAAATTCCCCACCCTGTGGCCAAGGACGCGACAAGGGTGGGGAACCCTCAAACCCTTCCACGATTCCAAACGGGTGACGCACATCCGCCAAGATCCAGACCAGTGGCCGATAACCACCACCCTTGGCTGAGGTCGGCCAAATTCATCTCATTCAGCAGTTCCGCCTGTCAAATACGCCTCCGCATTCACTGAAAACAAACGAGTTGTAGAAAGCTCTGTCCGCTCTCTTTGGCATGGCAGTTGCCTCTCCTTCAGGGAGGAGCATTCCTATACCTACGCATTGATATCGTAAGGTCCGGTTCGCAGAGGTGGTTATGAAGAACAGAGTTATAGCAAGTTTGGCAGTCTTAACTTTGGCGCTATCGGGAGCGCTGTCGATCAGCGCGCTGGCGCAAACGACCGACGAAGGCCCCGCGCCCTCGGATCAACCCAGCGCGCCCATGGAGATCGGCCAGGCGCCGACGCCCGACGCCCAGCCGAGCTATGCCCATCCGAATAATGGTCAGCTTGGTTATCCTCAACCTGGCGATGCGCAGCCTTCTGACGCGCAGCCCGATGACGGCCAGCCGAGGGACGCCCAGCCCACCGAGGCTCAGCCCGGTGGACCGTCGGGTGAAGCTCCGGCGCAGACCGCCCGGGGCGTTGCCCGCATCAGCCTGATTCACGGCGACGTGTCCACACAGCGCGGCGACTCCGGCGACTGGTCGGCAGCCACATTGAATCAGCCGGCGATGACGGGCGACAAGGTTTCAACTGGCGACAACGCGCGGACGGAATTGCAACTCGATTTTGCTAACATCCTTCGCCTGGGACCAAACTCTCAAGCTAACCTCGCCAATCTCACGAAAAGAAATATTCAGATTCAATTGGCCCAGGGCATCGCGACCTTCTCCGTTTCCAAAGACAGCGAAGCCGAGCCCGAGCTCGATACGCCGAACGTGTCCATTCACCCCGCTCACCATGATGGCGTGTTCCGCGTCGAAGTGCGGCCTGATGGAGATACGGTCGTGATCGTGCGCGAAGGCGAAGCACAGATCGCCACACCGCAAGGCAGCACCGACGTTCACGCCGGAGAAATGGCCACGGTGCGCGGCGATGCCGAGTCCGCCCAGTACAAGATCTCCTCAGCTTCCGATCGCGACGATTGGGATCGCTGGAACAGCGATCGCGATCACATGATCCGCAACGCGAATTCCTGGCACCACACCAATCGCTATTACACCGGAGCGCAGGACCTGGACGCGTACGGTCGCTGGCAGACCGTTCCCGACTATGGCGACGTGTGGGTTCCGAACGAGCCCGATGGCTGGGTTCCGTATCGCAACGGCAATTGGACTTATCAGCCCTACTATGGCTGGACGTGGGTTGGCTATGAGCCTTGGGGATGGGCGCCCTATCACTACGGGCGCTGGTTCCCCTACGGCAATGCGTGGGCCTGGTGGCCTGGGCCGGTGTATGCAGGCTACAACCCGTTCTGGTCGCCTGCGTACGTGTCGTTCTATGGCTGGGGCGCAGGCTTCGGCTTCGGATTTGGCTACGGCGGTTGGGGCGGCTTTGGCTGGCTTCCGATTGGGCCTGGCGACTGGTTCCATCCCTGGTGGGGCGGATATGGCGGGCGGTTCGGCACGGTTGGTTTCCGCGGCGGCTTTAACCGCTACGGTGGCTTCGCGCCGCTGCATAACGGAATGCGGTTCTCGAATGTCGCCAACCTTCATGACAATCGGATTGGCCGGGCTCTCTCGACGGTGAATGCGGGGCACTTCGGTGCAGGTCGGGTGACGGCCGTAGGGGCGAGCCGCGCGCAGTTGAGCGGAGCGCGCATGATGGCGGGCAATCTGCCGGTGGTTCCATCTCGCGCCAGCTTGTCGGCGAGCGGACGGGCGGCAGCGCCATCTACCATGCGTAACGGCGGTTCGCAGCGCTTCGTTGGTTCAGCGCACAACAACGGATCCCGTCCGGGGTCGTTCCAGCAGCAGACCGCAGGTCTGCGGCAGTCGATGGCGCAGAACCACGTGGGCGCGATTCCGGCTGGCGGTCGAGCGAGCGGAGGCCAATCCGCAGCGGTTCGCGGCACGATGCAGAAGCCGAGCGCAGGCACCAGTACAAGGGAGACGAACAATTCCGCGAATCGAAATGCGGGCAGTCAGCAGTCGATGCAAAATGAAAACCGCTCATCCATGTCACCGAGCAGCAGCACTCGTTCCGCAGGTTCCGCAAACATGGGTTCCCGCAGCATGGGTTCGGAAAACGTGGGTTCCAGAAATATGGGATCCGGAAACATGCAGTCGCAGCGCGGCATGAGCCAGTCTCCCGCTAGCAACGGCGGTGGATTCCGGACTTTCACGCCGCCTTCCAGCAGCCAGGCATCTCGAGGCGGATCTTATAGCGGATCGAGCGCGCCTGCGACACGCGGCAGCAGTAGCAGTTACTGGAACCGGACTGCGCCGAGTTCGTCCAGTTCGATGGGTGCGCGCGGCAACAGTTCATACGCGGGAGCGGGCAGCTACGGGCGTGGATCTTCCTCGCGGCCGCAATTGGATATGCGGCAGCCGATTGTGCGGTCGCCCGGTGGCGGGTACGGCGGATATTCGCGCGGGGCCAGCCCTGCATATGGCGGCTACGGCGGATATCGCGGGGCGCCGAGCTATGGCGGATCGCGCGGAGCGCCCAGCTACGGCGGCTCACGCGGTGCACCGAGCTATGGCGGTGGCCGCGCCCCCAGTGGCGGTGGACACTATTCAGCGCCGAGTGGCGGTGGACACTCCTCCGGTGGCGGACACTCTTCCGGCGGACACTCCAGCGGCGGCGGACATTCTAGCGGCGGAGGACATAGCGGAGGCCATCGCTAAAAAGCTTGGAGACAATAAGTCTCTGAGGGAAGCAGCAACTTGAAGTGAATGAAGTTGTTGTAGATGAAGTGAAGAAACAGAGGCGGGAAGGGCGTGCTAAACGGCACGCCCTCTCTGTTGTGTGCCGAGCATGTTCGACAGCTAGGAGGTGCAAGTCCTCTACCCAACCTGATGGAGGTGAAGGGTTAGCGAAGCGCAAAGGTGAAACAACACTCGTCGCGAGGCGGGGCCTGAAAGAAGCGTGGAGCAAAGACGCGAG
>PLEA01000238.1 GCA_003136335.1 Acidobacteriaceae bacterium
TGGCCGGGGAACATCCGCGAGCTACAGAACCTGGTTGAACGCGCCGTAATTCTTTCAAACGATGGTATGCTTTCCAATCCTTTGCCAACGACAGGAACCCAGCCTGTTACCGTCTCGACAGCTGCAACTACTCTGAGGGAGTCCGAGCGCTCTTTGATTCTGCAAACGCTAGCGGAAGTCCGTTGGGTGATCGGCGGCCCGAAGGGCGCAGCCGCCAAGCTTGGCCTGAAGCGCACTACTCTGATCCACAAGATGCAGAAGCTGGGGATTTGCCGGGCCTAGGGTCCCAAACAGCCGGGATGTGACCCAAGGGCAGCACGGCACCAAGTTCGGAGCGTCGTACTCGGTGTCAAAATGGGGAATTATCGGCTTAATGAAGTCAGCAGCGCTGGAACTGGGACAGTACAACATCACCGTAAATGCTCTCATTCCCGGCCTCATCAACACGCCTCTGACTCGCCATAAGGAGCGTTACGCACGAGTGTTGGAAACCGCCGGCAAGTTGCCGACGGGATTATCGACTGTCGAGGAAGAGGAAGATGCCCGGAAGATTCTTATCACCAGGACACCGCTTGGCGTGCCATGGCTCGAGCCCGAAGATGTGGCGCCTGTGGTGGTCTTTCTTGCCTCCGACGCTCCGCGCATGGTTTCGGGTGCGACCTACGATGTCACCGGGGGCGACAGCGCCAACAACACAGCGTAATTTACGTCACTGTCGGGCTTTGGTTCCGTTCGAGCGGGTGAAGGTACAAGAGCCTGGGAGTCGTAGTCAAGGGCAAGGTGCTCGACGCTGACGGATTGCCAGCCATCGAAGGGTTGGAACCCGTGAGCATCAATGCGTGAATGTCTTAAAAGGAAGGCTTTTTGGAGGTCAATCGTGAATAGAAAAAACATTTCTGCAAGTATGGCTGGCGAAGTTTCGCTCGGCGGGGAACTTTCTGTCAACCGTCTCGGCTTTGGAGCTATGCGCCTTACGGGCGAAGGCATCTGGGGCCCACCAAAGGATCGGATGGGAGCGGTAGCGGTTCTGCGCCGCGCCGTCGAACTCGACGTCAATTTCATCGACACTGCGGATTCTTACGGACCCTATGTAAGCGAGGAACTCATTGCCGAGGCTTTGTTTCCCTACCCGCGTGGGCTGGTGATTGCGACCAAGGGCGGCTGGAATCGACCCGGCCCCGATCAGTGGACTCACGATGCAACTCCTTCTCACCTCCGGAGAGCGGTGGAGGGCAGCCTCAAGAGACTGCGACTGGACCGCATCGACGTTTACCAACTTCACATTCCCGACCCTGTTGTGTCCTTCGATGCTTCAGTGGAAACCCTGGCTGAGCTGCGAAACGAAGGGAAGATTCGCCTGATCGCGTTGTCCAACGTCACGCAGGAGCACATCGAGAGGGCTCGCAAAATTGCCCCTATCGTCTCTGTGCAGAACCGCTATAGCTTTGCCGACCGGGAATGGGACTACGTGGTTCGATATTGTCAGCAGAACGGGCTCGCTTTTATTCCGTGGTTCCCACTGGGAGCCGGCAAAGTTGCCGGGGAAGTTCTGAATCGAATTGCCGGAGCGCACGGTGCGAGCCCCACACAGATCGCGCTGGCTTGGCTTTTGCGGAGATCTTCCATCATGCTGCCGATCCCGGGGACTTCCTCAATTGAGCATCTCGAGCAGAATGTTGCGGCGGCTTCACTGCGCTTAACTGGGGAAGAATTCGAAGAACTGTCCGAGGTCCCCGAATTGGTGGGATCTCGGTGAAATAACCTGGCGTGGCACTTCTCGTCAGTCCTGATAGCTGGCGTTAGTATCATTCGAGGACGGCCCCAGTAGCCATCACGCGTAAGCCAGCACCGTTGCACCCGAAAAGATGAGCAACCCTCCGATGTCTCCAACCCGAACTTTGGCTCGATCATTAGCACGGTCAACACTCCAACCAGCATCCTGGGTTCGTTCCTCGGCGGCGATGTTCCCCCCGACTAATTCAGTTCAAGGGGACTCTCACTTTCTGATTTCGCACTTCCCCGGTTAGGCGGCCCTCCCAGGGCCGCCATTTTTTGTGTTGCTAGATCTTCAAAGCGTGCGGAGTCAACATAGCGACACTGCTGTCAGCATTTCCACTCGAATGGTGTGCAGAACAAATACCCATGACAGCTAGTCAACTGAAACTGAAAGGTTTGAACCAGACTTGCCAAGAAGCGGTTTGGAAGGCTATGTGCTCACACAGGAGTAACACGCCTAAGAAGCGACCGTGAGAGGAGCAAGCATGACAATCGATAGGTTTCATTCTTTCTTCTCACGTCGCTTCTTCCCCCGCACCCACTTATGTTTCGAATTTCTTTCTGGCTGTTGCGCCCACGCGGTGATCATTGCTGAAAGGTGCGGGTACGTTTTCCATTGCTACTTCTCGCATGAGCGCCGACTAGCGTCATGTTTCGTCATTCAAGAATAACGGAGACCTTATGGAATCTCTTACGGCGGATCGGGTAAAAGCCGGGTTCATTGGCTTGGGAAACATGGGGAGCCGCATCGCACAACGACTCCTTGATCGCGGATACCAACTCTCCGCGTACGATATGAATCTTGTTAGGGCTGAAGCCCTCGCTACACGGGATGGCAGCGTTGCGAAGAGTATTCATGAACTGGCGAGCACAGTCGATGTGGTTCTCTCCTGCTTGACCAACGATGATGCAGTTCGGAGCGTGTATACAGGAGCAGAGGGAGTTTTTGCTGGCGCACGACCAGGAACCGTGGTGCTCGAGATGAGCACAATCTCTCCAGAGACCTCACGCGAGCTGCACAGCCTTGGAGCCCGACGTGGGATCGAAGTGTTGGACGTCGCCATCTCTGGCAGCACTCCTGCCGCCGAGCAAGGCATTCTGACATTGCTGGCAGGCGGCAACCGCGAACTGTTCGGTGCCGCTGAGCCGATATTCCAGACGATCGCAAAGCAGTACTTCCACCTGGGCGATTCTGGATCAGGAACGGCGATGAAGTTGGTTGTCAACACCCTGTTGGGAGTTGGCATGCAGGCGATCGCCGAGGCTGTGGTCCTTGGGGAGAAAGCTGGCCTTGATCGCAAAAGGTTGCTCGAAGTCTTATCAAAGACAGCTGTGATCGCTCCGGCTCATTTGGGAAAGCTGGCGAGAGCGGCGGTCAACGATTACAGCCCGCAATTTCCTCTGCGCCTGATGAATAAAGACTTTGAATTGATTCTGAAGGTGGCGGCAAAAGAACATCTCTCTATGCCTGCGACAGAAGCTGCCTTTTACGTAAACTCCGAGGAATTGGCTGGCGACGATGAAAAGGACTTCTCCGCGGTGTTGCGGCGGATGGAAGAAGCAGCAGGTATCGAGGCTATTCCCTC
>PLEA01000100.1 GCA_003136335.1 Acidobacteriaceae bacterium
CAGGTTGCACAATCGAAGTGCTGCCCGTCCCTCCTGGCCAGCTTCGCCAGCTCAAGGCCTTTCGTCCAGCCCACCTCCTTCAACTGTTTTCTCGCCTGCGGCGGGAGATGTTCGTGTATCGACATCAGGTAGTATGCCTTCCGCCTCGATTCGGGAAAACGCCTCTCCAGAAACTCGTTAACGGTAAGAGGTATTCTCTCCCGACAAATAACAGTGAAAACTCTCTTCACGGGGGCCTTCACAATGTTGTCTGGAGCGCCAAGTCCATTGAAAACGAAATCGAGTTTACCTATTTCAGCAACTGGTGGCAAAGGTCGGAGTTCTGCGCCACACAGGGGAGAATACAAAGCTAATTGGAAACAGTCGGCATGATCGGGGAGTCGAAATAATGTCTCAGGTCGTGTATGCGCGGACCCGGCGGACCCATATGTCCTGTCGCAGGTTTGAGCCCAGCACCTCGAAGAATGCCGACCAGCAAATTCCCCGCCCCCACGCGCGAGTAGCGGCCTGCTGTCTGCTGTCTGCTGATGCCAGAACAGTGCGGCCTCAGGGCTTGTGGGCGCCCCCGCCTGTTTGCATGCGCTACTTCGGGAAGATGGCAGGCAGAGCCGGGCGTGCTTCCGATTTCGATGCAGTCCTCCACATCTCCGCTGCAGTTACCAGAGCGTCTAACGCGGAACTCTGAGTGCTCGCATTGGAGACGCCGAACGGTTTGGCCCAAACTTCGCCGAGATGATAATCCGGGGAGTGTACTTGGGCCCAAATGCTGTCTGCGTTTGTAAATGCAAAGCGCTCGTATCGTGGCCGGGGCTCTATTTCATCAAGAGTTCGCAGATTACGGACGAAGATGCCCTTGAACTGTGTTCCATCTGCACCGCAGTCCGGTTCACAAGGGTCATGAAGAATCCCCCGTGCGTCGGTCATGCTGGATAGTGCCGCCTCGGCAATCATTCCGGCCTCAGAGAGAAGAGTAGGATCACGATCGGCTTTGTACAAATCAACCAGCGCGCCTGCAATTACGCCTTGGTTGTAAGACCACGTAGTCTGGCGGTTATTCGCGCACGAATCGTTAAGCCCGTCGTTCACCAGATGACTGGCATTGATCATGCCGGACTGGGAAAACCAATGCCACTCCTTCTCTGCCCATACGAGATATCCGGCACGCTCCAGCTGATCTGCCGTCCGGGTCGCAAGCTGCGCTGCAACGGCGAGAAATAACTCATTCGCAATTGCATTCTTGTATTTTCGATCCTTGCTCCACCAGATTCCACCGGAGCATGTGCGATCCCAAGCACCAGTCATGTCCGCAAAAATGGATTTGGCCACTGCCAGATATCGCTGATCCAGAGTAACACCATACACATCAATCCACGCCAGTGCCCACCACCCTTCGTCATCATAAAACTGGTTGATGAATCCCGGGTAGGTCTTTTGAGCAGCGGATAAGGTATTCAAAAAAACGGATTCATATTTCCTCGATCCAGTAATCCTCGAGTAATCGGCCAGGACCGTAATTGCATTCGCCGTGTTCCACCAGCCTGTAGTTCGATAAAGGCCAGTGTCCTCGTCGTACCAGGACTGAAGAGCTTGAATCGCAAGCGTCGCGCGTCGGTCGCATGAGCTGCTTTCCGCGTGAGTTGAAGTGCCCGCTCTAAGGGTGGGGCCAGAGTGTGAGAACAAGACCCACAGCATGAGGATCCACAGACATGAGCGGTTTTCCCATTTTGCGTCCCAGAGCAAGATATGTCTCCTCCTGTTCAGCGATCATACCGTGCGACGACAGAAATCAATCTGTACCTTCCGACATTGATGGAGGTGCCGCATCCGGTGTGCTGCCCCATTTTCTGTTCGGTAGAGGACCCATGTTTAGCAACAGACTTCCACCGCTCGCGATATCAGCATGGCTGAACCACGGTTTATTCCATGGCTTTCCATTCAGCATTGCCGACTGGATATACATGTTCTTTTCTGAGTTGTTCTGGACGATAATTACGAAATCCTTTCCGTTTCCCATACGGATGGTCACTTTATCAAAAATCGGACTGCCCAAGATGTAGTTTGGACTGGATGGATCGACCGGGTAGAAGCCCATTGCGCTCATCACATACCACGATGAGGTCGAACCCTGATCGTCCATTCCTGGAAACGCCAAGCCAAATTTGTCGCTTCCGTACATTAGCCGGAGAATTCTGCGAGTCAGTTCCTGCGTCTTCCACGGCTGGCCGGCCCAGGCGTAATAGTAGGCAGTTTGCTGGTCAGGCTGATTGCCCTGCACATACTGGCCAATCACTCCGGTGCAGTCACGGCAGATACCTTTGGCGTTGTATGGAGTACTGAAGAACTCATCCAGTTTTGCCGCGAATTTATCGCGCCCACTCAGCAACTCGATCAAGCCCTGAACATCGTGGGGAACAAGCCACAATGTCGACCAGCCCGAGGCTTCCTTCATCATGAAATTGTAATAAGGTTCACCCGGATCGAATGGTGAAATCCACTTGCCGTCTTCTGTTCTGCCACGCATAAAACCGACGGAAGGGTCGAATAGGTTTTGGTAATTGTGTGCCCGTTTCAGGAACATCTGGTAATCATCTTCCCTTCCGAGCTTTCTGGCATAGAGAGCCAGAGCATAGTCGTCCCAACTGTATTCGAGCGTCGTCGCCACGCCGGCGTTGCCCCCAGCATACGGAGGGCTGGGATTATGATCCGGGATGATATCCGAAATCCAACCCTTCTGCTCATATTCTGCGAGATAGCCTCTGGGACCGCTTATATCCGTGGCATTCTTACGCAGGTATTCATAGGCTGCAGTCCAGTCGAACTTCAGCCCCCGCTCCCAGTCGCCTAGATACATGAGATCGGCATGGTCTCCGTGGAATGATGTACCCATGTGGCCAGATTCGCGAGCCATATCGAGCTGCGAACGCAGAATGTCAACCTTCACATCGGGCTCCAAAAGCGTGAGCAGCACGACTTGATTGCGCCCAGTGTCCCAGAACGGCACCGGACCATAGCGATCATATTCGGCTTTCCGGACCTTCCCATCAAGGCCTGTGAACTGCTCACCTTGCCTTGCAATCAGGCGCGGGCTGGCCAAGGAGTGATACAGGCAGGAATAGAACAGCATCTTCTCCTTCTCCGTACCGCCCTCTACCTTAATCAGATTTAGCTTCCTGGCCCATATCTCTTCGGCCTGGTTTCTTACGCGATCGAAATCCCAGCCCGGATCTTCGGCCTGGAGCCTCTCTNNCCTTCTGTAGTGGCAAATCGCAGGTATGCTCCGGCATAGTGCCCGGATATATTGCGCACTCCCGGCTCTACATCGTTATCTCCCAGGAGTGACTCATTCCTTGTCGGCTGTGTCGGTGGATTCTCCTTGAATGTGCCGAAAGCCGTGAAGGGCGTGGAGAACTCCGCCACAAAGAAAGTGTTGCCCCGCCCGGACTTTCCGCGCACGGTCTGGTCATTTACGATTTCGATGTCTCCTCCGGAACGGCCAAGGTCGAACAGAATGTGCGCCCTTTCTGTCCGGGGAAACGTGAACCGGTAAATTCCGGTCCAAGTGGTCGCAGTCATTTCAACTCTGGTCCTGAAGTCATCGAGATAGACGCTGTAATATCCCGGCGAAGACTTCTCGCGCGCCTTGTCATAAACGGAGGCGCTGCGTTCCGGAGGGACTGTCCAGTCGCCGACCACCGGCATCACAGTTGGGCCCGCCTCAGCTCCGCTCGAAAACCCAACTATGGTTCGGTTCGGGTAGAAATAGGGCGCTCTGACTCCGGCCGGATAAGTCAGATCCAGGTTTGCATTGATGGGCGCCAGTTCTGTTGAGCTGTGAGGTAACACCGCTCCCGGAGATGTGAAGCCGGAGTAAAGCTGTTCGCCCGGAGGCGGTGCGTTGCCGATCAACTTCTGACTGTCCAGCGGCGCAGTGCCGACGAGTCCATTTGCGTAATCAAGAGGTCGTTTGCCGGAGTTGGGCATGCGCTGGGCCAACAGCCAGGGCAACAGAAAATATCCACACAGCAGAGGTATCGTCAGGCGTCGGATCGATTGACGCGCAGCAATCATGAAAACAGTTCCTCCGTATTGCGAAGCCAAACTCGCTGCGAAACCAGTTATTCCCGTACAGGATTTGCCGGATGATAGCTTCGGCGCTGGGCGCGTTCACGTCACCCTCCTCCATCGAAGATCCTGCGGGGAACCACCTTCCTTCATCTACATACTTCTTCACGTTCGCGAAATCAGCCGGGAAGTACTCCTTCATAAAGCGGTAGCGGTTGGCACCGCTGAAATTGAAGATGTAGTGCGGATACTTGTCGAACAGCGTGAAGTTATCCTCCATTGTCTTGCGAATGTATTCGTTGATGACTTGGGGATACTCCCATCGCCATTCTGCGTCGAGATGCGCGTATCCAACGACATAGAGGGTCGGCTGCTTGCTGAGGTCAGCTTCTCCGTGGTTTGCGCTTGAGCCACATAAAGCAGAGTAAGGAAGCCCAGTGAAACCGCAATCAAAGTCGTGCGGAATTTTTGCATCTCAACTCCCCAAGTGCTTGGTGCGTGCAGGAAGATATGATACCGGTGCCGGTAAATAATCCACCTATCCCGAAGCATCACTCAGGTGATATGGCAGAGACTCCGGCGTAGATTCGCGCAGGAATCTCTGCCCAGTTGATCAGAATGTAATTTTGCCGGAGACTTGCAGGACTCTCGGGAAGTTCTGCTGTTGTTCCCTCACGGTGCCGAAACCGCTCCAGCCAGTTCCGGTTATATAGTGCGCGGGCCCGTCTCCGGGATTGGTATCCGGTCCCGGGAATAGCACGGAGTTGAGCGCGTTGAAAGCGTCCAGGCGAAGCAGGAACTTGACCGACTCTCTTACAGGTATGGATTTTTGCAGAGAAAGATCGAAGTTTGCAATGGTGGGGTTGCGTACCTGGTCGGTTTGCCCTGGGAGATCTGACAACCCCCATTGGGGGATATTCTGCCAGCAGCTTGGGTTGGCGTAGAACCAGCGCCCCTGACCAACCGACGTTCCCCCATCGGGAGCAAAGCTATGGGAGCAGGTGTAAAAGTAGCCGGTGTCAAGCCCTACTGGAGTTCCGCTCTGCGCACTGACCACCGAGCTCAGGGTCCAGTTGTTGATGAGTAATCCCAAGGGCCCTGAGGGATTCGAGAGGATCAAGGAACCCTTCCCAAAGGGGAGATCCCAGACGCTGGTGATGCCCAGCACATTTGTACGGTCGGTTCCTGCGATCCAGTGCACCTGTTCCGCATCCTGGTAGGGCCATCCGTTCTGATAGCCGTCGCCATTGATTGTTTTTGACCAGGTATATGCGAGCTGGAATGTGAGGCCTCGACTCCCGGCGCCGTAGACTCGCCGAGTGGCTTTGACCTCCAGGCCGTTATACCAGTTGTGCCCGCGCGGCGCGTTGTATTCCCCGACAAGAGAAGCGCCGCCAGGGGAGCAGTACTGCGAAAGTGGCAGGATCAGATCGATGGCCTCTACGGTTGTAGCGGTTCCACACCCTCCTGCGACTTCAGAGGCTACGCCGTAATATGGGTTGGGTACCTGCTGGTTCCAGATCTGTGGATTGGCAATCGCCGCTTTGGTCGCCGCGAGAGTCGCTGTGCCGTTTACCCACAAAAAAGTGCGCAGTTTACTGGAGTAATTTGCCGCGTATCTCACGTCCAACACCACCTTTCCCGGAAATTCATGCTGCATGCCGAATGAGAATATCTTTTCCCTCGGAATCTTTCGTCCGGGAAAATCGACTTGCGGGCAACACTGTCCAACGGACGTCAAAAGCCCCAGTGAGTTGCCCTCGGGCTTGTTCAGACCATTCGGGAAGGGTGACCCGCCTTGGAAGTAAGCGGTGGGGGTGTTTCCATCCAGGCTGTCAATGTAGCCCGTCGACCGAGTCTGGCCGAGGCTCGATCCACCTTCCAGACCGAAGGAATACATGATGCCAAAACCTCCACGAATCACTGTCTTTGGGTCGAGGGCAAAAGCAAACCCGACGCGGGGACCAACGTTTCCCCAATCAGTGTCGTAGCCATCCCGCGACTGGCCATTGGTACCGGCAAAGAGGATGCCTCCAGAAACCGTCGAAAGAGAGGCGGCGTTAATGCCCGCCGCAGTCCAGGCAGCGCTATTGCTGAGATTGGCGACATTGGCCTGGTAGGTCGAATCGTTGGTGATGGGATTCACGCAGGTAAAGCAGAAGCCGCGATTGAGGTAATTGTGGCGCTCGCGCAGGCCGCGCTGCACATCGTAGCGCAAGCCGACATTGAGCGTCAGGCGGTGATTCACGCGCCAGTCATCCTGAGCGTAGATCGCGTAGACCGGCTGGCCCTCGAAGATTGTACCGTTCCAGTCGATGCCGCCGCCCGTGGGATACCCAAGCAGGAGGGAAGCCAATCCGGAACCGTTCGGGGTAGAAGACGCAGTGCAGTTATTGGAATTGCCACCTCCCGGTGTAGCTGGATAGCAGCCGGTGTTGTGAGGGTTGTACTGGGTAAATCCCGAGCCAAAGCCGAAATTTCCGTTTGCGGAACCGACGAATCCGGGATCGCCGTATTGGAATTCATAAATCGAACCGCCGACGTGCAGACTGTGCGCCCCAACGATCTTCGTGAAGTCCATATCAAAGCCAATGTTGGTGGTTACATCCACTCCGGGCTGGTTTCCGAAAACGGTGTTCCCCCCGATAATCCCGGAACCCCAGTTGTCGCCAACCGTGATCTCCGGCAGATCCTTCCGCGAAGTGGTCGGCGGAAGAGGCATGCTGAGTCCAATCGTGCTGGGATCCACTGCATCGGACAGATTTCCATCCGGCGTGGAAGTCCAGAACCGAGAGAACGACAATTTGAAATCGCCGAGGAGAGTCGGGGAAAAAACGTGAGTTATATCCTGTGTCGCCGCCCAGTTTTCCCTTATCCAATTGATGTTGCCATTGGCGGCAACTCCGGTGAGGCCGTTGCCGATGCGATCTTCATTACCCTTCTGCCACTCAAAGAAGCTGTACAGTTTGGTCTTGCCGGTCAGGTTATAGTCTGCCCGGATCATGGGCTGGTTATAACTATAGAGATCAGGTGTATGTCCCAGGTAGTTGTTGCCGCTCGCCGCATTCTCTGCGCCCGGTATGTTCGGCAGAGGGGCGTACAACAGGAGCGCGGCCCCGATGGAGTTGATCTGCGAGCCGGGAATAGTGTCATTTGGATACTCCACTTGTGCAACATGGTTGTCGTTGCAAGCGGATACCGGTCCGCCATCTAGGCAGTAAGCGCTTCCGGGCTGAAAGACCGGGAGACCGGTTGGAAAGCCGGTGGGATCCAATTGCTGGACCAGGCCAAAGTCCACGCCGGTGTTTCCGTTGTATCCCGGCCGCAGATAAGCCGGCGGCACGTGCGTCAGCACCGTTCCCGCCAACGATTCCCTGTACCCTTCGAAGCCAAAAAAGAAGAACAGCTTGTTTTTCAGGACCGGTCCGCCAACAGTTCCATGAAACTGGTTCTGCACCATTCCATTCCGAGGATTTCCCGTGAGATTGTTTTGAAAAGTGTTGGCATTCATCAAGGCCCCTTCGTAGGCCGTGTCCAAACTGCCATGGAATTTGTCGCCTCCGCTCTTCGTCACCACGTTGACGGTTCCGCCACTGGTTCGGCCGTAACGGGCGTCGTAAGTGGTGGTCATCACGTTGACTTCTTGAATGGCGTCCAGGTTAGGAGATACGTTCCAGGCGCCCGGGTTCTGATTGTGGTAGCCAGTCTGCTGGGTAATGTTGGTTCCATTCAGCGTGAACTGATTGTTCCCGACGATTCCTCCGCCCATGGTGTAGGAGTTCGTGACGTCCCAACCACGGGTTCCGGAATTCCCTACCCCAGGCCCGAACGAGGTTGTGGTAAATTGGCTGCCAGGAGTAGTGCCGATCAACATGTAAGCTTGGCCGCCATTGAGTGGCACACTCTCCAGTTCTCGCGAGTCAATGACAGTGCCGCCGGAACCGCTTGCGGTCTCAATCTCCGGAGGAGCTGAACTCACCACCACCTCCTCGGTAGTAGCGCCCACTTCCAGCTTGAAATTCTGACCATACGATTGCACAGCTAACAAAAGGACTTTGTCTTGAACCGCCGTCTTGAATCCGCTCGCCTTAGCGGTAACCGTGTAGGTTCCGGGAAGCACATAAGGAATGTAGTAGACACCTTGGCTGCTTGTCTGAGCGGAGTAGGCTGTTCCGGAATCCACATTGACAGCCGTCACTGTGGCGTTCCTGATCAACGCACCCGATGGGTCAGTCACCTGCCCGGTGATAACAGAACGGAATTCCTGGGCCTGGGTGGCAGAGCCCGGTAACAGAATCAGAACTGCAAGAAGCACCACGCTGCTCCACGATGATGCCAATCGAAAAGTATCTGCTGACTGTTTCATTGGACCCCCAATAGTTGATTTCCCTTCGTCACGTGCTCACTCAAATTGAACTGGGGAAGGCATGTTCTGCACGTTGGTCGAAGAATCTAGCGCGAACCTCATCCCCACGTCTGAGCAATTTTGACCAAACCCCGGATTCTCTACGTTTGCGGGGCGGTAGCGCTGGAGACCATCAGGAAGTGTGGGGTGCCTAAGATGGCGGAAGGTCCAGCGGTGCCGTCGGTTGGTGAGGCACCGTCTACAGACCGCGGATCACCCACCTCGGTTACGGCCGCGGCATGAACACGCCACGAATCCTTCTCCCGAACTCGTTGAACAATTTCGCCCCTTCAGAGGGTAAGGCGAGCACAACTCAGACGGGTCTATTCTTTCCACGTCACGTGGATCACTTCGCTGGAAAGCAGTAACCATCACAGCTGGAAAGCAGTAACCATCACAGAGGTCGATCAATGCGCTCTCCGTCCAAATCACACGGACGGTGAAGTGAATTACTGCGCGTCCGACGAAGTCCACATGCCGGTGCAAAAAGGAGCAGCATGCAAAATGGAAGCCTCATAAAATCCAAGCGCCAGAATGGACAGAAAAGTGTGGGAGTTCCGATGGCGCGATCGAACAAGTGGGAAGGCCGTCTATCCTCGGATCGGGCTGGGCACCACACGGCAGTTCGTGACTGAGATCGAAGCGCGCGCCGCTGTCGCGGGCATTGTTCTGGAGATCAACGTCAATGATCCTCGTCTCCAGACGTGTGCCCTGACCATTTCGGAGCCGAATGTCTTGATCAGCGATGGTCTTACGTGCTACCCTCGCGGCTAATCTTCAGCGGGAACCTTGGCTACCACGGTGGAAACCATCTCTCAATCCCACCGGACTCTGCGATTTGGTGTTTTTGAAGTGAATCTGCGTACGGCCGAACTGCGCAAGCACGGCGTGCGAATCAGACTGGAAGAGCAACCGTTTCACATCTTAGCCTTGTTGCTGGAGTGCTCTGGGGAACTGGTCACGCGGGAGGAACTTCGCCAGAGGCTATGGTCTGCAAACACGTTTGCAAGACCTTTATTGCAAAGTTGTTTTCAGCAAGGAAAACACTCGGAGAACTGTGATGCCACGATTCTGCACGACCATGGTAGCGGTCCCGCTTGCCTGTCTGACATTGCTCGCGACTGCCCACGCACAAGGCCCGGATAAACCCGATTTGAGCAAACAGCCAACCCTTTATGTTGTCGGCTATGCCCACTTGGATACGGAGTGGCGGTGGGAGTATCCCCAGGTCATCAACGAATACATTCGCAAGACCATGGAAGAGAATTTCACCCTCATCGATAAATATCCTCATTACGTCTTCAATTTCAGCGGTGCCAACCGGTACCGCTTTATGAAGGAATATTTTCCCGCCGATTTCGCAAAGGTGAAAGGGTACGTGGATTCAGGGCGGTGGTTCCCCACGGGTTCATCCATGGAAGAGGGCGATGTAAATGCGCCCAGTGCCGAGGCCATCATCCGNNGAATACATGCTGCCCGACTGCTTCGGATTTCCATCGTCGCTGCCGACCATCCTCGCGCACTCGGGAGTCAAAGGGTTCTCGACACAGAAGTTAGTATGGGGATCCTCGGCCAATGCCGGAGGTCCGGAATCGCTGGAGAAAACTCCGGAAGGCACACCCTTCAACGTGGGCGTGTGGGTAGGACCGGACGGGGAGAGTGTATTGGCAGGTCTCAACCCGGGGAGTTACGGCAGCAACGTAGACACCGATCTCAGTAGGCCGTTGCCACCCGCGCCGCCGAACACGGCCCTGGAAGACGTCCAGAAGAAGCTCCAGCCGCTGCGGCAGAAACTGCAGCAAGCCGAACAGAGCGGGCAACCGGTTGATCAGAAAGACATCCAGGAGTTCGTCGGCCTTCGGCAGCAGCGAGAGGCGCTGACCAAGGTGCAACAGGATCAGGAACAGCACCAATATCAGGACGATTGGGCCGCGCGCGTCCAGCGGAACGGTGAAGTCAGCGGCGTATTCACGGACTATCACTATTACGGCACGGGCGACATCGGCGGCACTCCGGATGAGGAATCCGTGAAGCGCCTGGAAGCCATCGTCACGAAAGGCACGGCGAGCTTCCCTCCACCGGGCCAATTCTTCCGTGAGCGACAGACGCATCCCGCGTGGCCTCCGGTGAAGGTCGGCGAAGGCCCTGTTCACGTCGTCTCCGCCAATGCGGAGCAGATGTTCCTTGATATCACGCCCTCCCAGGCCGCCGGACTTCCACGCTACACAGGTGAGATGGAACTCACCAACCATTCAGCTGGCTCACTGACGTCGCAGGCTTACCAGAAACGCTGGCTCCGGAAAGAAGAATTGCTGGCCGATGCCGCGGAGAAAGCTTCGATTACCGCGGAATGGCTGGGTGCGAGGCCGTATCCCCTACAGCGCCTGAATGCCGCCTGGACACTTGTGATGGGCGGCCACTTCCACGACATCGCCGCCGGGACGGCTACTCCCAAGTCTTACGAGTTTGCCTGGAACGACGATGTGATCGCGATGAACCAGTTCGCTGGCGTGCTCAATAATGCCACCGAAGCCGTTACTGCCGCGCTGAACACCGAGACGAAAGGACTCCCGCTGGTGGTCTTCAATCCGCTGAACATCGCGCGCGAGGACGTGGTTGAGGCCACCGTGAGCTTCCCCGGCGGCATGCCTAAAGCGGTTCGCGTGACCGCTCCTGACGGCAAGGACGTTCCGGCACAGATTTCGAGCGGCAAGGTGATCTTCGTAGCCAAGGCGCCATCCGTCGGCTATGCGGTTTATGATGTGCAACCCGCTGCCGGCGCGGCTGGCGCCGCAGCAACCCTGCAAGTGTCAGAGAACTCGATCGAGAACCAATATTACCGCGTAAAACTGAACGCCGATGGCGACGTCGCCAGTATTTTCGACAAGTCGATTGGCAGAGAATTGCTGGCCGCGCCGGTCCGCCTCGCCATCTCCTATGACAATCCCCTGCACTGGCCGGCTTGGAATATGGACTGGGACCAGGAGCAGGCTGCGCCGAGAGCGTACGTCGGCGGTCCCGCGCGGATTCGAGTGGTGGAAAACGGTGCGGCACGGGTGGCCGTGGAAGTTTCGCGGGATACTGCGGGCTCTGCGTTCGTCCAGACCATCCGCCTTTCGGCGGGTGATGCGGGAAGGCGCGTGGAGTTCAGAAACGCGATCGACTGGAACACAAGGGAGTCAAATCTGAAGGCGACTTTCCCTTTGGTAGCTTCGAATCAGATGGCCACGTATAACTGGGACATTGGCACGATCGAGCGACCCAGCGCCGGGCCGAAGAAATTCGAAGTGCCGTCACACCAGTGGATTGATCTGACCGACATGAACGGCGAGTTCGGCGCCACCATCCTGACCGATTGCAAGAACGGGTCCGACAAGCCAAACGACCACACCATTCGGTTGACGCTGATCCGGACGCCCGGCACGCGCGGTGGTTATGCCGACCAGGGCACGCAGGACATCGGGCATCACGAGTTCATTTACGGAATCGCCGGGCACGCCGCCGACTGGCGCCAGGGCCAGACCGACTGGCAAGCGGAGCGCCTGAACGATCCGCTCATCGCCTTCGAAGCCCCCGGACACGCCGGCGCGTTGGGCCGGGAGTTTTCTTTGTTGAAACTGAGTAATCCGCGGATTCGAGTCTTGGCGATGAAGAAAGCGGAGCAGGGCGACGAGATAATCGTGCGCATGGTTGAACTCGATGGCGAACCGCAGCTGAACGTCCGAGTGTCGTTCGATACGCCGATCACCGCCGCGCGCGAAGTCAACGGGCAGGAGCAGCCGGTGGGAACCGCGACCGTGAACAGCGGCGCTCTGGTCACCTCGTTCTCCGCGTATCAGCCGCGCACGTTTTCTGTCCGGCTGGCTGCGCCGCCGCTGGCGAAGGTTGCGGCGGTGCATTCTGTGCCGGTGACGCTACGATATGACGTCGCTACGGCCAGCAATGATGGCACGAAGTCGCGGGGTGGATTCGACGCTAAGGGCAACGCTCTGCCGGCGGAGATGCTGCCTGCGCAGATCACGTTCAACGATGTGCAATTCCAACTTGCCCCGGCGAAGACCGGCACACTCAATGCGGTCGTCGCGAAAGGGCAGACGATTGATCTGCCGGCGGGCGACTATAACCGCGTGTACGTGCTGGCAGCTTCGGCAGACGGCGATCAGAAGGCGACGTTCAAAGTCGGCAAAACTGGGGTCGACCTGAACGTCGAGGACTGGGGCGGATTCATCGGACAATGGGACGACCGACAGTGGATCTCGAAGGATACCTCGCATGACAATTACGGGGAGATGACCGGCATCAAGCCGGGCTATATCAAGCGTGCCGACCTGGCTTGGTATTGCTCGCATCATCACGACGCCGGGGGCGAGAACGTGCCCTACGGCTACTCCTATCTATTCGCGTATCCGATCGACCTGCCGGCCGGCACGAAGACGATCACATTGCCGGATAACGACAAGATACGCGTTCTGGCCATATCGGTAGCCGATGAGAATGCGGCAGTGAAGCCGGCGCAGCCACTCTACGATGTGCTTCCTTCGCCGGCAACCGGCGCAAGCGACTTTCTGCTTTCGACCTCAGCCTCCAGCCTCTCGTTTACCCAGGGGCAGAGCGGCGCAATGGCGATCAGCGTGTTTCCGAGGAACGGATTCACGGGAAGCGTCAGCATGACAGCGTCGGGACTGCCGGCGGGAGTGACGGCATCATTCAGTCCGGCTGGCACCGCAGGGGGAAGTACGATGACACTGACTGCTGCGAGTTCGGCGAACCCGACGTCATCAACGATAACCGTCACGGGCGTTTCGGGCAACCTGTCGCATTCGGTCGCGGTCGCCCTCAGCGTGGCCGGCATGAAGAAGGGAACGGTAGCGGTCGATCTTTCTTCGGCCTACAACGTAAAAGGCATCTATACCGACGGCTCAAAGTTCGCTACCACGGCGAGTCTGGACGGCGGCGGTTTCGCCTATTCGAAAGAAACTCTGGGCTCGACGCAGTTATGGGATGGCGTTTTATTCAATCTCGGAGCGGCCAACGTACCGGACGCGGTCACGGGCAAAACGGTTGCGTTGCCGGAAGGCAAGTTCGCCA
>PLEA01000073.1 GCA_003136335.1 Acidobacteriaceae bacterium
CAATTGGTTCCGGATTGATCCCGGGAAACAGCGGATTCAGTTCCTGACGAATCGCCACATACTGCACACCGCGCTCGGCAAATATTCCGGCCAGCACGCCGCGTCCAGAGCCATACATGGCATCTACGGCAAACTTGAACTTCGTTTTCGCAATGAGGTCCATGTCGGCAAAACTACAAACGGCAGCAACATAGGATTTTTCGAGATCAACTTCTTCGACCGTCGATTTACTGCCTTTCGGCGTCGCACCAGCGCGAAGTTCTTCCTCCACCTTTTTCATGATCGCCGGAGTAGCCGAGCCGCCGAATTTGCCCTTGAACTTAACCCCGTTCCAGTTCCACGGATTATGGCTCGAAGTGACCATCACCCCGCCCGCAGCGCCTTGATGTTTCACCGCGTAGGAAACTGCGGGCGTAGGCGTGTAATCGTTGGCGAGCTTCACAGGGATTCCGGCAGCAGCAATCACTTCAGCCACAATTTGCGCCGCTCGCGGCGAGGCAAACCGCGCGTCGTACCCGACGACCACTCCGCGTTGCGCCTCCTCGTATTTCAATACGTAAGAAGCGATCGCGCCAGCAACCCGGCGCACATTGTCAAAGGTGAAGTCATCGGCGATAATGCCCCGCCAGCCATCGGTTCCGAATTTGATCTCTTGCGCCATGGTCGTCGTTCGTCGCTAGTCGTTCGTCCCTAATCGTTCGTTCAGAATATATCTTTATGCCCAGGCCAACGACCAACGACTGAGGGCCAACGACTCAAGTCAGGTTGTGCATCTTCTTCTCATCAAGATATTTCACCACCTTGCCTACATCCTGCGCATGCTGCCGGGTCGTGATCAGCAGAGCATCTGGAGTTTCCACGACCACCAGATCGCTTACGCCCACCGCCGCAATGAATTTACCGGGAGCATGAATATAGTTGCCGCAAGCATTCAACAGAAAAACGCCAGAAGCCGCCACCAGGTTGCCTTCCGGCGGACTGCTCTTGGCCGTGTGGTGCTCATGCAGCGCCGCCCATGAACCCAGATCGTTCCAGCCAAAATCTGCCGGCAGGCAGAAAATATTTCCTGCCTGTTCACCCTTCGCCGAGCGCGGCTCAAGCACCGCATAATCCACACTTATGTTTTCACACTGCGGATAGAGCCGCTTGAAAGTAGTCGCAAATTTGCGCGTTCCGTAGGTCTCCGCTATTTTTTCCAGCAACGACGCCGTCTTGGGTAAATGTTCTCTCAGGGCTTCTACCAGAGTCTGCGCACTCCACAAAAACATTCCGCTGTTCCAGAAGTAACTCCCCGCCGCAACGAACTCGGCAGCTCTTTCGGCATTCGGCTTTTCCGTGAAGCGACGTACACGCAGTGCGTCGCCGTGAAACAATCCTCCCGTCTCGATGTAGCCGTACCCGGTCTCTGCCCGATTAGGCCGGATGCCGAGCACGACGATGTTCGCCCCCGCGGCCGCGAGCTCGATCCCGCGCTCCAGCGTCTCGCGATAGCGCTGCTCATCGGCAATTACGTGATCGGAAGGAAACAGGCCAATCACCGCGTCGGGATCTTCCCGCAAGAGCAGAAACGCCGCCAGCCCAATGGCCGACGCGGTATTCCGTCCCGCTGGTTCTGCGAGCACCTGCGCCTTCGGCAGCTTCGGAAGTTGCTTTGCGATTGCGGATTGCAAATCTTCGTTGGTGATGATCCAGAACTTCTTCGCCGGAGCCAGCGGCAACAGCCGCGCCACGGTCTGCTGAATCATCGTCTGCTTCCCGTCGAGCGCCAGCAATTGCTTGGCGCGCTTCTTGCGGCTGAGCGGCCAGAAGCGTGTACCGCGCCCTCCGGCCAGAATCACGGGATAGAAATTCAAGTTTTTCGCCAAGGATTTTCTCAGGAACTCCTCTAAAACGTAAGAACCTTTCGAGCGCAGCTACATTCTCGTTTCCGGCTCAGGCAGCGGCTTTCCGGGCACGTACGCCCTCAAGAACTCCAACGCCCACTGCGGGCGCACACCGAATTTGCCACCACAAGCAGGAATAACGACCGCATCACCCTTCGCCAAAGTAACGGGATCCATCCCGGCGGCCTCGATTACTCCACAGCCTTCGACGGCCACCAGGATCTGCACCGAACTGCGTCCCGAATCGTCGCGCGTCTCAAGCTCCAGCGGCTCCTTCGCCTCGAACATGTCCACCACAAAATACGGAGCCCTGACCAGCGGCGCACGCCGGTTCTTGCCACCACGAATCTGCTCCGGCGCCGGGCGCACCACCTTCCCCGAGTTCACCTTTTCTTTTACCGCCGCCATGCCATCTTTCAGATGCAACTCGCGCGGACGTCCGTAATCATACAGGCGATAGGTCGTATCCGATTGCTGCTGCGTCTCTACCACCACCGATCCCGGCCCGAGCGTGTGCACCGTGCCGCCGGCAACATAAATCATGTCCCCCGCATAAACATTGATCCAATTGAGAACTTCTTCCGCCCGCTTCTGGTGGATCGATTCTTCCAGTTGCCGCGCGGTTACCCCCGGCTTGAGGCCGAGCGCAATTTGCGCACCCGGTTTCGCGTGCGCGATGTACCAACACTCGGTCTTGCCCCAGGGCTGCCCCAGGCGCACCGCTTGCTCATCGTCGGGATGAACCTGCACCGAAAGTTTCTCGTGAGGGAAAAGAAACTTGAGCAGCAACGGAAACCGGCCGGAGTCCCGCGCCGCCTCGCCCACCAATTCCCGCTGGTACTTCTGGCTGAGTTGCGCGAGCGTTTTTCCCGTGAACGGCCCGTTGGCGACTTTGCAATCGTCCCCGCTCAGCCAGGCCTCGCCAATCTTCTCCTCGAACTTGTGATTGGGATAAATCGGCGACAAATCGTTCGTGCCCCACGGACGAGGATCAAATCCCGGAAGCATCAATAATGGATAAAGATTTCCCATATAAATGTTAGTTCCACAAAAAAGACCGCCCGCAAACGGAACGGCCTTTGTCGAACCTAATGATCCAAATCAACCTGACTTACAGCGCTCCGAAAAACTTCCGCATGCGTTCCAGTCCACGATCCAGTTCAGCCTTCGAAGTGGCATACGAGACGCGAATGTGATCGCCCGTGCCGAAGCCTTCGCCGGGAACGGTAGCGACGTGAGCCTCTCGCAACAAGCGCCCAGCCACATCTGATGCAGATTTCAGGCCCCCGCGCCCAAGAAAAGAAGAAATATTCGGATAGGCGTAGAACGCGCCCTCCGGCAGCGTACACGCCACCCCCGGAATCGAACGCAGACCCTTCACCACATGATCGCGCAACTGAATATATTCGCGGCGCATCTGTTCCACACACTCCTGCGGTCCCTGCAACGCGCCCACCGCAGCCTTCTGCACGATCGAAGTCGGGTTCGACGTCGACTGACTCTGCAGCTTCGCCATCGCGCTTACCACCGTCGCCGGCGCCAGGGCGTATCCCAGCCGCCAGCCGGTCATCGCGTAGGTCTTCGACAGCGAGCCCAGCACCACCATCCGTTCTTTATATTCGCGCAGCGATCCGACAGAAAAATTCTTGCCGGTGTAATTCAGATACACATAGCACTCATCCGACAGCACCCAAATCCCGCGCTGGTGCGCCAGACGAATGACCTCGGTCATATCCTCCGAACTCATGACCGCTCCCGAAGGATTCGAAGGCGAATTCAGAATGATGACTTTCGTGCGCGGGGTGATCAGTTGGGCCACCATCTCCGCAGTCACGCGGAATCCCTGCACCTCGTCCGATTCCAGCAGAACGCATTTCCCGCCCGCATAGCGCACAATATCTTTGAAAGAAACCCAGTACGGAACCGGCAGAATCACTTCGTCGCCGTGATCCACCAACACCTGGATAGCATTGAACAACGCGTGCTTACCGCCCGTCGAGGCAATCGCTTCCTCGCGCCGGTAGTCGGAAACGAAGTCCGCCGCATGGCGATGGACGATGGCATCGCGCAGCTCGGCAGTCCCAGCCACGGCCGTGTATTTTGTGAAGTTTCCCTGAATCGCGGCTATCGCTGCGTCCTTGATATGCTGCGGGGTGGCGAAATGCGGCTCGCCCGCGCCAAAATCTACTACGTCGATTCCCTGCGAGCGCAGCTTGTCTGCCTCGGCCACCACCGCCATGGTGGCGGAGGGCTGGATTCGGTTGATGCGTTCGGTGAGCTTGACCACTGAGGCTGCTTCGGTGACTGGAGTCATACTCGTCTTCCTGCCTTCGGTTTTCTGGCGTACTGTCGGCTGATTGCGGGATCCAGCTTTTTCTTAAGCTCTCGTTCCACGGTGTCCGGTACCAGGTCCTGGATGGAACCGCCCAGTTGCGCGACTTCGCGGACCAGCCTGGAACTCAAATACGAGTACTGTTCTGCCGGCATCATGAACACGGTTTCCAGACGGGGCTGCAGTTTGCGGTTCATCAATGCCATCTGCAATTCGTATTCGTAATCGCTGATCGCACGGATGCCGCGCAGAATCACTTGCGCCTTTCGCTGGCGCGCATATTGCACCAGCAAACCATCGAAGACGTCCACTTCCACGTTCTCCCACTGCTTTGTTGCTTCGCGCAGCATTTCAACGCGCTCGGCGGTGGTGAACATCGGATCTTTTTCGGAATTCCGCAGGACGGCCACGACAAGCCGGTCAAAAATTTTCGTTCCGCGCTCGATTAAGTCGAGGTGGCCGTTCGTCACTGGGTCAAAAGATCCCGGGTAAATTGCCAGAGCGGTTTTCATCGTCGCCAGCGCATCCGCGCGCCATTCTATCCTATCGTTCGTACCTCTCTGGGAAAAATCTCGTGTCGCGCCGGTTTCCCGTTCAACCTCGATAGACGACTGTTCAGCCGCGTTTGCGGCGATTCGATGACTAGCTTTTGACATATCCGACCAAATGAGTCGTAATTTGAGTCCGAAGCGGAGCATGAATTCAGGAGCGAATTACTACCGTGGGCTTGGGCATCCGCTTCGCTACGGCACTTGACAGGCGACCTGCAGTGCCGTAGAATTCAATTGCGACTAAATTGGTCGTATATGCCATGCTGAAGCTTTCTAAGAAATCGGACTACGGATTGATCGCGGTGAAGCACCTGGCGACGCACGGAATGGAATCTGCGCAGAGTGCGTCAGATATTGCTGGGATGTATGGCATTTCATCAACGCTGTTGGCGAAGGTGCTGCAGACGCTGGCGAGAGTGGGACTGGTTACCGCACAGCACGGATCTGCCGGAGGATATCGGTTGGCGCGGTTGCCGAGCGAAATTACAGCCCTGGACGTGATTAGCGCGATTGATGGTCCACTGCTGATTACCTCTTGCACTACGCATCGCGGGGAATGTTTTCAGACATCGACCTGCACCGTTCGAGAGCCTTTGCGGCGCGTGAATGAAAGCATCATGCAGGTGCTGGGAACGGTGACGATTTCACAGATGAGCGAAGAGCCGGAGCAACCGGCGCTTGTGCAGATGCAGAGTTGAGAATTTCAGAATTGGGAACAGAAGCTTGTCGGACCTTGGGGGATTTGGTAGCGCATTAGAATTGGAACCACCCCAATTTGACTGGAAACTGAGGAGAAGCTGGA
The DNA here is from genome assembly GCA_003136335.1 of Acidobacteriaceae bacterium. The sequence continues at coordinate 5,569 of PLEA01000073.1, forward strand.
ATGGCCATTAAGACACCGATTTACATGGATAATCACGCGACGACACCCGTGGATCCGCGCGTACTGGAAGCGATGCTTCCTTATTTCAATGAGCGCTTCGGAAATTCCGCCAGCCGCAACCACGCATTTGGCTGGACGGCGGAAGAAGCCGTGGAGAACGCGCGGGCACAAATCGCGCGGCTGATTAACGCTACGCCGAAAGAAATTATTTTCACCAGCGGCGCTACGGAGTCGAACAACCTGGCGCTGAAGGGCGCGGCGGAAATGTATCGCGAGAAGGGTAATCATATTATTACGCAGGTCACCGAACACAAGGCGGTGCTGGACACCTGTAAGCGTCTGGAAAAATACGGCTACGAAGTGACTTATCTGCCCGTAGGCAAAGATGGACGCGTGAATCCTGAAGATGTGCGCAAAGCCATTACGCCGAAGACGATCATCATTTCGATTATGTATGCGAACAACGAAATTGGCGTGGTGCAGCCTATCGCGGAAATCGGCAAGATTGCCAAGGAGAAAGGCGTTTTGCTGCATTCCGACGGCGTACAGGCCATCGGCAAAATTCCGGTGGACGTGCAGGCAGATAACGTCGATATGCTCTCCATGACGGCGCACAAAATTTACGGGCCGAAGGGCGTTGGCGCGCTATACGTGCGGCGACGAAATCCTCGCGTACAGCTTTCCGCAATTCTGGATGGCGGCGGACACGA
>PLEA01000585.1 GCA_003136335.1 Acidobacteriaceae bacterium
CCTGCAGATTGCCTTTTACGACGTTCTCGACGTAAGTAAAGTCGCGGGATTGTTCGCCGTCGCCATAAACGGTTGGCGAGCTACCACTGCGCATGGCCGCGATGAACAGTGAGAGCACGCCCGAGTAGGGTGAGCTGGGATCCTGTCGCGGTCCAAACACGTTGAAATAGCGCAGCGAAACGAACTCGGTTCCATAACAGCGTTGGAATACATTGCCGTACAACTCGCCGATTAGCTTCGAGACTCCGTAGGGCGAAATGGGAGCCGGAGGCATGTCTTCGCGTTTTGGCAGCGTGGGGGTTTCGCCGTAAACAGATGAAGAGCTCGAGAAAACGACACGGCGAACCCCAGCATCGCGGGCGGCCAGCAGCACATTAACGATGCCATCGACATTGACGCGGTTCGTGCCGGCGGGGTCTTTCACAGAGCGTGGCACCGAGGTTCGTGCCGCCAGGTGCAGAACATAGTCGGCGCCGCGGCAAGTGGCGGCGATTGCGGCGGCATCGGTGACCGTGCCTTCGACAAAATCAATTTTGTCGCCCACGTCAGCCAAATTCTGCTTTTTACCGGCGGAAAGATCATCAAACACGGTCACGTGGTGGCCGCGGCGCACCAGCTCGTCCACCGTATTGGATCCGATGAATCCAGCCCCACCCCTAACTACGTAACGCATTCCGTTGACTCCTCTTAGAATCGCAGCGGCGGCGTTTTAAATGCGTCAAAAAACACCAATTGTGCGGCAAGGGACTGCCGGGCTAGCGCTGAGTGGCACACGCCCAGGATTTCCGCTACGCTCACTATAGCGTTCGGCGCCAGGAGTGTCATGCACTCACCGATATACAATTGCCGGAGTGTCACTAGCACGCGGGACAGCCTTAAAATCGCTACAATGAATCTGGCAAAATTTCGGGTAGCTCAGGTATCTGCTTCCATGCTCGCCGCCGGCGCTCCACTCGCTTGCATGCTATTCCTGTTGCTTGGGATTTCACCAGCGCCACGCGCGCCATGGAATTTTGGCGCCGCGCTGTGGGCCATGGCGCAGACGCGCGGAGCGCGCAAAGCTCCTGCACCGCCCGCGCCGTCTCACGCCGCACAAGCTGTTGTTCCCTTCCACAGTGGTGAGCGACTCAGTTACCGGGTGCTTTGGTCCAAATATGCGGTGAACGCGGCGACCGTCGAGTTTCAGTCCGTCGACCGGGGCAACTTCTTCGGCCATGCGGCTTGGCATTTTAGAGCCCTCGCGCATACCGTGGACACAATGCGGTTTGTGTATCCGCTCGACGATCAGTTTGACTCCTACACCGAAGCCGCGCAGTTGACGTCTGTAGAATACGAGATGTACCTGCACGAGCAAGGGAAACAACAGAATAACACCTGGCGGATGATCATTGACGGTGGCCCCGCCCCGTCCGACGCTACCGCGGCGCAGGTAGTGCCCGGCACGCGAGATCCGATTGGGTTGGTGTACGCATTGCGGGCAACGGATTGGAATAAAGCACCGGAGTTACGCGTTCCGGTGTTTGACGGGCATCGCCTCTACAACATTGTTGCGCATCTGGAGGAACCGTCCACCGGGGTGACGGTGCCGGCGGGACAGTTCGTGGCTTCGCGTGTCGCCGTGCGCATTTTCGAGCATGGCCAAGAGCTCACCGACATGCACTTTGCGGTGTGGATCGCTCAAGACGCCGCTCGCACGCCGGTCCTGATTTCAGCGGACGTCCCGATCGGCACCGCACGAGTCGAACTCGTCAGCAAGCTCCAGCCCTGAATCTTGCTCAAGCGATAACGCCGTCTTCGCGCGAAGTGACCGGCCACTCTAAACAAGACAGCATGGCCGCCCGCAACTTCTAGCTTGAGACGTGCGCAAGATTCAGCGATTGGCGGATTTGTCTGAGGGGCGCGCCGCTTTCTCCGGCTTTTCCGACTCTTCCATTGGAGGCGGCGTCCAGCCCTCCGGCGGAAATGCAATGTGCCAGAAGTGCGGAGCGGATTGAGTAAATTCCACCCCTAACTGTGTTTTTCCGTCCACGGTCGGCCCTACATAAACCACCCGGCAAGCTTGCTTCTCAGGATGGGAGTCGGTGTGCATCTGCAGCGACTGCCCGTTCGAGACTCTTGCCGTGAGCGTGATCAGCGCACCGTGGGCGTTAATAACCAGCGTCTGAGTCTTCTCGGTGAAAGGGCCTTGCGCCCCCTCCCCAGTAATCACAACGGGCGTGCTTATAACTACCCGCTGGCTGCGACGACGGTTTGCGTCCGAACCTGGAGTGGACCACGTGTTCATAAAAGTAAAATCAAAGTAGTGGGCGCGCAGTCGAAGGCAGCGGTTCGCTCGACAGTCACTCCCTGCGCAACGCGCCTGTCGGCGCGACTAAGCTTACAGAATACCGAACCGAATCTGCTCGATGAGCGAACAAACAATATGCCCCATCGTGATGTGCGCCTCCTGAATGCGCTGTGGATCAAGTGAAGGCACATTCAGCAGCAGATCCACCCTTTCGGCCAGTCGTCCTCCCGTTTCGCCTGTTAAGGCCACACGAAAGGCGCCTCGTACCGCACCGGCATCGACGGCTCGAACGATATTAGGGCTGGTGCCGCTGGTAGAAAGCGCCACCAATACATCACCAAGGTTCACCAGGGACTCCACTTGACGCTCAAAAACGCGTTCGAATCCGTAATCGTTGGCCGCCGCCGAAAGGACGGAAGAATTGGTCGTGAGAGCCAGCGCAGCAAGCCCTGGCCGATCTTTGCGCAACCTCACAACGAGCTCGGCCGCAAGGTGCTGGGCGTCGGCGGCGCTGCCNNAAGGCTTCCATGCGGGCGATCAGCTCGTCGGAAAAGCTTTCCTTGACCCGAGAACTCTCGCGCAGCTGCGCGCGAATGGTATCGCCGTAGCGTCCCGTGCGATGCGCAGCGCCTGATGCAGCGTCGGTCAAATTTTTCCGATGCGCTCGCGCACTTCAGCACAGAACAATTTTATTGCGATTGCGCGCGATGCGGCGTGTGGCATTTCGCGTATCTACGACCAACTGAGCCGATTCTACAATGGCCGGATAGTCGTAAGTGGTGTGATCGGTGGCGATAACCACGCAGTCGTATTTGCC
>PLEA01000644.1 GCA_003136335.1 Acidobacteriaceae bacterium
CCAGCGTTTCCTTTGGGTCCTGGGATCCGATGAGTATGAGGAGAACTAGACATGGCATCTCTGCCTGCTGGCAGTCCATCTAGCAGACCGCAACCAGAGGCTCCGAAAAGGTGTTCGCAACTGGACCATGCCTCTGGGCATCTCTTTAAAAAGAATAACCAGCGAAAGTGAACGCATCCTAACCAACAATATGCAAGAAACCATCAAGGAACCGATCGCGAACTTGCGCCGCGCAGGTAAGCGGATCGTTGTCATCGCGCTGGCCTTCATTGGCGGACTATTTTTGTGGGCGCAGGATTCGAAGCTAACGCAGCCACCGTCCGCGCTTGCTGCACCGGTTTCACCAACCTCACCGAACATCTTGCCGCCGATTCAACTGGACGAATCTGCCGTGCTGTCTCACCTGAACCAACTCATTAATTGGTATCGCCACTCCACAACGGGTATCCAACCTGTGGGGCTGCCCAGCGACGCTATTTATCAGGACAATGCCAAGACTCTCGGCTCTCAGGCTGTGCGGCTCGCCTTTCAGTCGGCAAAAGCCGAGGCCGCGCTGATTACGGCCCAGCAGAAAAGGAACGGAGTGCACCAGCCGTCCGCCGAGACCACACAACAGCAGAATCTCGCCGAAATGCAGACCAAGACTTCGGCTCAGATCGATCAGTTGCAATCGCAGATAGAAACTCTGGACTCGCAAATTGCGAAAACACCGCGGGCTCGTCAGGGCGAGCTGATTTCCCAGCGAGACGCTCTTCAGAGTCAATTGGAGCTTCAGAAAGCTCTCCTTGATGCGGTAAACAAAATGGCATCGTTCGTGGAAACCAACGGCGAGATTTCCGGCGGTCTCGAAGGGGGCATCAATCAGCTCGCGCGCTCGATTCCTGACGTTCTCGGTGCGACCGCAACGCCTCAAAAAGCGAACACGACGCCCACCCCGGCAGCTGCTAAACCCTCGCTTGCCAACTCCGGCGGTTTGATCAGCCAGGCAATGACGTTGTATAGCTACGTTTCCACCCTGCACCAGATCGATGGAATCATCAAAGAAACCAACTATACGCGCGACGTGGCGGATCGGTTGCGCACGCCTCTGCGAGACGCCCTTCGGACTACGATCCAGCGAAGTCAGCAACTGGCCGCTCAGCCGCCTGCCACCGATCCTCAGCCACTGCAGGCCGAAAAACAGGAATTCCAGGAACTTACCGAGCGTTTCAAACAGCTTTCCGGCGCGCTTCTCCCGCTCAGCCAGGAAATCATCGTCCTCAATGACAGCAACACGAACTCCGACGAGTGGCGGAACTCGATGGCCAGTGAATCCAAGGAAGTACTTCGCTCGTTCCTCGTCCGTGTGATTGGAATTGTCGTAGCCCTGGTGGTGATTCTGGTTCTCTCGCAAATCTGGCGCCGGATCACGTTCCGCTATGTAAGCGATCCCCGCCGCCGGCGGCAGTTTCTGGTCATGCGCCGGGTCGTGATCGGATTTTTGATCGTAGTGGTCCTCATCCTGGGCTTCGTCAGCGAGTTCAGTTCTCTGGCGACATTTGCCGGATTCATCACGGCGGGCATCGCCGTTGGATTGCAAGCTGTCCTTCTTTCCGTTGCCGCGTATTTTTTCATCATCGGACGGTATGGCATCCGGGTCGGCGACCGAATCAGTGTCGCCGGCGTCACCGGCGACGTCGTCGATATCGGACTTGTGCGGCTGTACCTGATGGAATTGGCGGGTACGGGGTTGGATTTCTATCCTACGGGACGCATCGTCGTGTTCTCCAACGCGGTTCTTTTCCAAACGAGCACGCCACTCTTCAAGCAGATCCCGGGAACCGAGTACACATGGCACGAAGTCGTGGTAATGATCGCGCCGGGTGGAAATCATAAGGTCGCGGAGGAGAAGCTTGTGGCCGCCGTGAGCTCGGTCTATTCGCGATATAAAGATGCGATCGAGCGCCAGCACGCCGCCATCGAGCGCCACGTTGATATTCAGGTGGAGCGGCCGCGACCGGAAGCGCGCCTCCAGTTCGCCGATACCGGGCTGGAACTGATGGTGCGCTATCCGGTGGAAATTCGAAGGGCACCGGACACCGACGAGGAAATGACCAGAAAAGTCCTCGAGCTGATCGAAACCGACGGCGGGGTGAAAGCTGCCGTCTCGGGTACCCCAAAAATCCGCTCGGCGGTCAAGGGTTGAGGCCCTCAATAATAGTGTCTGTCACAAAAAAATCACACATTCGTAGCCAATGGACGGAGTGGACGAGTCCGAAATGCTTTGAACACGGGGTCGAATTGTCTCTGAGCAAAACAACCAGGCCTTCCCTCCGGGTGGTCGGCCCCCGGTGTTTTCCCGCTATGTCTCTCTAATTGAATGGGTTATTTTAGCTTACCAATCGGAGCTTTTTAGGGTAATATCTCAGTCCGTGTTTCTTCAACGGCTTTCCGGCCTTGAAGGCTCCTCAGCGGCCTAGCGCCGAGGGGCGGTACTTCCCCCCTGAACTTGTTTGCGATTCCTGCCGATTCGAAAGGGTAATCATGGTTGCCCATGTTTTGCCGCAGAAACTAGCGGGCCGTTACGATGTGAAGGACGTTCTGGGCCAGGGCGGTATGGGTCTGGTCTATCGAGCCTATGACACAGTGATTCGGCGGGACGTTGCGCTCAAGACATTGCGCGACGCCCCCGAATCCAACTCCCTCCAACTTTTCTACAAAGAATCCGACGTGCTCGCGTCGATGAGCCATCCTAACATCGTCGAAATTTTCGATATCGGACAGTTTGAAGAGAACGGCCAACAGAAGCCTTACTTTGTCATGCCGCTGTTACCGGGCACGACTCTCGACAACCTGATCCGCAATGCTCGTCACCGTCTGACTGGCCAGCGCACGGTTGAGATCATGTCCCAGGTCTGCCGCGGATTACAAGCAGCCCACGAACGCGGTCTCGTACACCGCGATCTCAAGCCCAGCAACATCTTCGTGATGGAAGATGACTCGGTAAAGATCATCGATTTCGGTGTGGCGCACATGACCAATGTGCACACCACCGTTGGCCTGAAGGGCACTTTACTGTACATGTCGCCCGAGCAGATTGAGGGCAAGCCTTTGTCCGGGCTCTCGGATCTGTTTTCTCTGAGCGTGGTGTGCTACGAAGCGTTCACCGGAAGGCACCCTTTCCGCCGCGCCAATGAAGAAGAAATTGTCGACGCCATCCGGAATCAAGTCCCTCCGCCGGTGTCGGAACTCAATAGCGAAGTGAATCAGTCGATCAGTCGTGTAGTGCACAAAGGGATGGCGAAGCAGCCGTGGCACCGCTTCTCCAATGCGCGTGATTTCGGCGAGAGCCTAAATAAAGCCGTGCGCAATGAACCGATCGAGTTTTTTGACGCCGCTCAGCTCCGCCCCAGGTTGGAACGCGCTACCAAGGCACTGGAAGAAGGCGATCATCAGTACGCCGGAGAACTTCTGTCGGGATTGGAAGCAGAAGGCCACATCGATACCTCCATTGCAATGCTGCGCCGGCAACTCGACCGGTCGGTTCGGCAGAAAACTGTGGCTCAGTTGCTGAGCAGCGCCAAGGCTCGCTTCGAGGAAGATGAAGATCCTTTGGCACTGCAGAAAATTCAGGAAATTCTGCAATTGGAGCCGGGCAACGCAGCGGCCATGGGCTTAAAGAGCAAGATCGAAAGCCGGCGCAGCGAACGTCAGATCGAGAACTGGTACCGCTTAGCACAGCAGCACATCGACAATCACGCCT
>PLEA01000419.1 GCA_003136335.1 Acidobacteriaceae bacterium
CTGAAGGTTTTCGACGCCGCCCGTAGCATCGACGAATGACTGCCGGTCTTGATCGTTCCCGACTCAGCCTCACGTTTCAGCACCGACAAATCAGAGCGGACTTCCGTCGCACTCTGATAACGGTGCGCGCGATCCTTCTCCATCGCCTTGNNCTCATACAGCACCACGCCGAACGAAAACAGGTCGCTGCGGGCGTCAATGGTTTCGCTGCGAGCTTGCTCCGGCGACATATAGACGGCCGTCCCGGGAATGATTCCCACCGCCGTCAAGGACTGGTCCTCTTCCGCGCCCGTGTTGTGTACGAGTTTCGCCAGCCCGAAGTCGAGCACCTTCACTTGCCCGCTCGGTGTCAGAAAAATGTTGGCCGGCTTGATGTCGCGATGAACGATCCCCTTGGTGTGCGACGCCACCAGCGCGTCCGCCACCTGCACACCCACGTCGAGCACTTCCTCCAGCTTCATCGGTTGCCCCCCGATGTGCTGCTTCAGGCTCTCCCCGTCGAGCTTCTCCATGACGATGAAGGGATGCCCGTGGTTGTCTTCAATGCCGTGGATGGTGCAGATGTTCGGATGGTTCAGTTGCGACGCCGCCCGCGCCTCTCGGGCGAAGCGCTCCAGCGATTTGGGGTCGCCGGCCAGATTCTCTGGAATGAACTTCAGGGCAACATGCCGCCCCAGGCTCAGATCCTCCGCCTCATACACCACGCCCATACCACCGCCCCCAAGTTTGCCAAGGATGCGGTAATGGGATACCTGCTGGCCAATCATGAAAGCGTGGGATCCTGCTCGGCGGTAATGTTAGGCCGCCAGTTGAGTCCGGGTCAACTCCATTGGTTCCCGCGGCCGACCGATGGGTACGTTACGGAGAAACTTGGATTTTGGCCGCGCTGCGCTTTAGTGTGTGCGTGAGAACTGATCCTGGGGAGATCGGTGGAACAGAATCTGCCAAACTCGAGCCCCGAAAGGGGCGGCAGGGGAAAGCCCGGCACGGCAGTGCCGGGTGAGCACGGGAAAAGCAGGCGAGTCCTGCAGGGACGGCCCAGCTTCCCACGCAGTCTCTTCGGCGCGGCGATACCGTGCACGCTATTGCCCTAGGGCTTCAGTCCATGAGGGAATCCATCCATGCAAACCGCGAATCAAGTTTCCCACCACAGGACTTGTCGGCGGCAATTCCCAAACTTGCCCTCACCTACGTTCTTCCGCGAGATGCCCGGCAATTCCAATCCGGCTTATCGAGTATTATTTGAGCTAGAACGAATTCCCCGCTGTTGCTTCCGGCAGAAGGAGAGACGATTTCATGAACGCCGTTGCCAACCCCCAGCCGTGGCCAAACCCTCTGCGCGACCAGCATGAAGCCATCCGTCAACGCGCCGAAGAAATTTACATCCGCAGCGGAAGAATTCCCAGCCGCGATATGGAAAACTGGGCTCAAGCCGAACAGGAAATCCGGCGCGAATCCGCGAAACCCGCAATCCGCAGAGCCATCGTGGTCAAAGTGGAGGGCGCGCAATATATCGGCCAGTACAACCTCGAATCATCGGAGGGCTACGTTCCCGGCGAGTTTGGCACGGGCGCGCCAGTCCCGGTGCGCTTCCACGGCGACAAGATGTTCGTCAAACGCCCCAACGGCAAGATACTGGAGACCACTATCGTCAAGGTCCGCTGAGATTCCTCACAATTCGCTTGGGAGCGTCCTGCCAACGGGTCATCTTGATATATTGCAAAGATGCTGAATCTGCTTTTCCAGAATCACAGGCGGCCGCGGGCGCGGACTTTTACCTCGACCCTTCAGCACTTGGGAGCATTTGGCCTTTTCTTCCTTGCGATTCTCGACAGTTCTCCCCTCCCAACCTTCGGCGGTCTCGATATTCTCACCGCCGTATTGGCTGCCAGTCATCGCAATCCATGGTATGAGTACGCGGTGACGGCCACTGCCGGATCAATCATCGGTGCACTCCTCACCTTTCGCTTGGCTCGCAAAGCCGGTACAGCTTACCTGGACAAGAAATTCACGAAAGGCACGGTCTCCAAGTTTCTAAAGTTGTTCAAAAAATGGGGCACCGGAACTCTGGCGGCCTCCACGGCCATTCCTCTCCCCACTCCAACCAGCATGTTTTTCGCGGCAGCCGGCGCCTCCGATTACCCTCTGCCCAAGTTTCTGATCGTGGTCGCCCTTTGCCGCGCAGCCCGCTATTCCGCCATCGCCTTCGTTGCCGGCTATTACGGGAGTCGCTTCATTCGCGTGCTCCGGCATCCCCTGCAACATTGGGGCTGGCTAGTGATTGCAGTTGCGTTGATTGCTAGTCTGATCGCGGCCGGTATCCTGATTGGCCGCCAACTGGAGACGGCCCCCGCCGACTGAACGCACTTCCTGTGAGAATTACCCCGCCGCCTGTAGCTCTCACTCCTCCAAATACAGGCCTGCCGACGCCCCCACCCACTCCATATTTTTATTCTGATCCACGCCCATCATCAGCCCCCGCCCCATGCGGATAATCGTCAGTACAGGCGTCAGCTCTTCCAGCCATATATACATCACACGCACCTCCGCCTTCGTCCCGCCAAACGGAGTCTCAATCACCGGCGCAAAGTGCATCCGCTCCTGCAAAATGTAATACGGACGCTTCTCCGCCGGGATCGCCGCAATATCTTCTTTTGTCGGCGCAATCACCACCCCCAGCCCCGCAAACGAATACAGCGGCTTCAGCGCGTAATTTTCCAGATCCGAAGGAATCTCCTGCAACCGATTCAGAAACCAGGTATTCGGCACCGACGCATGCTTCAGATAGGGAATCGAGAACTTGCTGATCCGAAAATACCAGTTCGGATGTCCCGCCCACTCCACATCGAGTTCGTCGCGCCAATCAAACGCGAGCTGCACATTCTTCCGCTCCAACTCATCCACGATCGTCCGGTTATAAATCCGCCGGATCGGCACGCGCTTTCCGCCGCGCTCATAATAAAGATGCGACCCATCTTTCCTGATGTCCACAATGTCGACGCTCCGCACCCCAAGCATTTTCTCGGTCAGCAGGAAATCCGGCAGCGTCTTCTGCTGCTGCGGATGAATCTCCATCAAAATCACATTCTCCGGATCATGCGTCCCCACAATCGCCCGCCGCAAAAGATCGCGGTAGGAAGCCGTATCCAGCCCACTCAGAAAATACTTCAACCGCCGGTCCAATCCGTACTTTTCAATGTAAGCCTGTGCAAGCGGCCCCTGATACGCATACAGAGAAGGGAAGGCCTGCAACTCCACCAACTTCGGCTGCAGATCCCCCCGCGCATCCCGCACCAGCCCAAAATCCACCTGCAAAAACATAGGATGCGGTGCCTCGTTCGGAACCTTGAACGCTGCGGGAACCGCCAAGTCCGACTGCGCTCGATACGCAGGATTGTCGACCAACTGTCGAACCAGTTCCTGACCATCCTCCGCCATCCGGTCAAGCAGCGACTTAGGGAAGAAACAAGGAGTCTCCGAAATCCGAAACTGCACCTGCGTCCCGCAAGCGTCATCCACCCGCCGCAAGAACGCGCGATATTGATCCGCACTAAATTTCTCGTTGAATTGCTGACGCAAGGAAGGAATCATCAGAAGCGCCAATCAGACTCGGCCGAACCAACTCGCCAAACCATAGCGCCGGCGTCCCGCCGGCTGTCGCGAGGGCGTCACCGCCCTCGCATTCCCATTTGTCAGAAGGATAGTTACAACCAACCCAAAGCCCTGTCATTCCGACCGAAGCGAAGCTCCCACAGCGTTGTCATTCTAGAAGCCCCTACCCCTCCACCAAGAACTTCCCTTCCCGCATAATCTGCACGTCGTCCACCCAGATATTAAACTTCCTGCCCACTACATCAATATGCGTGGTCGAATCCCACTGCGCTCCCGTGTGCGCCCCATATGGATTCCCAAACGCGATATGCACTCCAGGATATTTCTCATCCTGCAGAATGTGCCCGATCACTTCTTTCAAATCAATGTTTGTCCCAATGGCAAACTCGCCCACGCGATCGCTGTTCTCGTCGGTATGCGTGTAATTCCAGAAATCACTCTCCAGCTCGCGATTGTCCGAGTGCGCCTCGGTCAGCCGGTTTCCCTTGATGCGCACTGTCAGGGGATTTTCCTGCAAGTCCCCAAATTTCGCGCACAAATAATCGCCCACCACACCATCGATCACAAACGTCCCATTTACCTCGCCCGGCGTCGTAAAAATCTCCCCACCCGGCAAGTTCCCCCATTTTTCCGGAGTGATAATCCCGCTCGTCTTCAGCCACTTATACTTCGAATTCAAATCCGCCGTCAGGTCCGTCCCCGCCGCCGTCTGCGCCCGGATCTTCGACGCCTTGCGCACCATCTCGACAACTTTCTGGCTGAGCCGGTCCACGCGCTGAAAATCCGCGCGCATCCCCTCCAGCATAATCTGCCGGTTGATATTCACCATGTGCGCATGGCGAATCTTCCTGCGGTTCACCACGTCGGTCATCTGGATCCGCGACCGCAGTTCGTGGGCCTGCACCTGCGCCGCAAAAATCGAAACCTGGCTGCTCTCCAAATCGTCCAGAATCTCGCGCGGCAAATCGGTCATGGGACGCTCCGCCAATTCTTCCAGCACCCACGCATGATACGGCGCGCCCACCTTATCGAGTTCATGCACGATCGACGCCGCAATCTCGATCGTTGCCTCGTCCGTGATCGCACAAACCTGTTCGCCAGCCTGCACCTGCAAGCAAACGTTCACCGCGTTGAACGCCCCCGGTGAATATTCAGGATCAAAAGGAATGTCCAGGATGCCCCGTCTCTCGGTCCTTTGCAGAGACAGTGCAGGGATTTTGACTTGTTCCGCAGGAATGCTCATTATCCGATTTTTCGAACGGCAACCGGCTCTTCTTCCAGCCCCGCTTCCGTCTCCCTAATAATGTAATCGACCACTTTCTCCAAGTCCCCAGTCTCCTGAAACACCCGCAACTGCCGGTCCGCCCCGCTGCCCTTTTCCAGAATTTCGTGAATATAATTCAGCTCTTCGCGCGAATCCAGTTCATCCACCACTTCGTCGACGAACTCCAGATACTCAAGCACCAGATCTCGCGCCGGCACTTCCGTCTGCTTGCCGAAATCAACGAGTTTGCCGTCGAGCCCGTACCGCGCCGCCCGCCACTTGTTCTCCATGATCAAGGCTCGTCTGTACAAGCGGAATCCCTGATTCGCCGTATGCAGCTTATACAGTTTAGCCACCGTAGCCTGAATCAGTGCCGCCAGCGCGATCGTCTCGTCGGCCCGCATCGGTATATCGCACACCCGAAACTCGATCGTGTTGAAGAATGGATGCGGCCGGATGTCCCACCAGATCTTCTTCGCGTTATCGATGCAGTTGGTCTTGATCAGCAGCTTGATGAAGTTCTCGTACTCGCCCCAGCTGGGAAAATAATCCGGAATATTCGTTCGCGGAAATTTGTCGAACACCTTGCACCGATACGACTTCAACCCGGTATTCATCCCCAGCCAGAAGGGCGAATTCGTCGACAGCGCCAGCAGGTGCGGCAGAAAATAGCGCGCATGATTCATCATGTGGATCGCCGTCTCTCGATCCTCAATCCCGATGTGTACATGCAGCCCAAAAATCAGATTGGCGCGCGCCACCAGCTGCAAATCCTCGACAATATGCTTATAGCGTTCGTCGGGATGAATCTCCTGCTCCCGCCAATCCCCAAACGGATGCGTCGCCGCCGAGGCCAGCCGCAGCCCATTCTCCTTGGCCAGTCGCACCATGTCGCGCCGCAGTTTCTTGAGTTCGACCTTCGCCTCTTTAATGCTGCTGCAGACCGATGTCCCCACCTCCACCACCGACTGGTGCATCTCCGCCTTCACCCTCTCCTGAAGAATCATCTTTCCCTTCTCCAGGATCTCGGCATGAATGTGCGACCGCAGATCCCGCGTCTCCGGATCCACCGTCTGATACTCCTCTTCAATCCCGATAGTAAAAGTAGGCTGCATCGCTATTTCTGCTTGTCATTCCGAGCGAAGTCGAGGAACCTGCTGTTGGCCCGTAGCGCCGCTGCTCTACGGGTGAAGAACCAGGCCAGAACAGTATAACAACGACCAAGAAACACAGGACCGAGAACCTCAATCCCACTCTTCATTCTCCGCAACCCGCGCCTTTACAATCTTCTTCACCAGCACGTCCGGCAAAGGCTGATCCGAAGGAAACTGAATCGTCCCCTTGGAAGTAGCGAAGCCCTTGAGTTCCTTGGCGAACTTCTCGATCACCCCGGACCCCGTCGGGAACAAGCTGCAATGATTCTTGAACGCCGCATACCCCACCAGCATCCCGTTGTACTTAAACATCGGAATCCGGTAGCTGATCACCTCGGTAGTCTCCGCCGGCACCACCGACCGAATTACCGCGCGAATATGTTTCAAAGTGCTGCGAGCCGGCTCCGGCACACGCGCCAGATATTCATCTACATTCTTCGCAGGAGCTTTGCCTTTTTGCATATGTCTGTCATCCTGAGCGAAGTGGCAGGTGCGCGAAGCGGACCTGCCACGCAGTCGAAGGATCCCTACCTGCAGTGCGCTGCCCACAACTCGTCAGCGAATTCTCTCACGAAGAATGTGGCATCTATTTCGTAGGCTTCCCCCGCTTCCGCTCCGCCACCCAAGCCGGTTCCCCCTTACCCGCTTGCTTGGAAGCCGTGCCCGCCAAAAACTCCGCCCACCGCATCTCCTTCACCGGACTCTCCCCGCTCACCGCCATCTTCACCGCCATCTCCGCCACCGCATTCACAATCCAGTCAAAATTCTCCTGCCCGACAGAAGTAATCTCCGCATCCGGCGCCGGATTCAGAAAGTCAATCGCATACGGCACTCCACCCTCTACCGCAAACTCCACGGTATTCAAGTCGTACCCCAAAGCCCGGCACAGCGCCAAAGCATCCTTCTCCATGCGCGCCCGCAGCCCCGCCGATGACGGCGCCGGATTCCCCTTCACATAGCGCTCATGATGCGGCGCCCGCGGATCGTATTTCATGATGTGTACTTTTTCCTGCCCCACCACATAGCACCGGTAATACTCGTCGAATACCACGCCGTGCTGCAGCGTCATGCACAAGTCGCCCGTCTGGTTGTAGTGATGAAAAAAATCCTCCGGCGAATGCACCTGATAAACATGCTTCCAGCCGCCTCCGGAATAGGGTTTCAAAAACGCAGGGAATCCAACGTAATCAAACAGCTCCTGCCAGTTCAGCGGAAACATCAAATTCCGCATCGACTGATCCGTAGTCCCCTCCGGATGCTTGTTATGCGGCAGAATCACCGTCGGCGGAATCGCCACGCCCATCTTGTGCGCCAGCGCATAGTTGAAGAACTTGTCGTCGGCCGACCACCAGAACGGATTGTTCACCACAACCGTCCCGTGCAGCACCGCATTCTTCAAGTAGGCGCGATAGAACTGAATGTCCTGCGAAATCCGGTCAATGATCACCGCATACTTCTTCGGCTCATCCATCCGAACGCCGCCCACCTTCACAAACTCCGCCTCAACCCCCTCGAGCTTCATCGAGTTGATCTTCTCCACCAGCGCCGGCGGAAACGTATTCTCCATCCCAAACAAAATCCCAATCTTCTTCATCGCAAAACGCTCCGTATCTCCAACTCTTGTCATTCCGAACCGGGCTGAAAGCCCGGCGAGGGACCTGCTGTTGTTTTTGGCTCGAACCGCCCATTTCCTAAAAATATTTCCCCGCCATCCTCACCCAAAGCGGCCAATCATGCTCCAAATTATCCCCCCAAACGTCCAGCCAGTGGGGAATCGCCTTCCCATTCAAAATCGCCGAGAACTTCACGTTCTGATCCAGGCATATATCCCAGTGCGCCGACCCCAGCACAATCTTCATCTGCCGGTACCGGCTCAAGAACCAGTCATCCGACATATTCGGCAAAAAGTCCGGAGGATTGTTGAAGTAACAATCATTATCGTAGTACCCATCCAAAAACTTATGAATATCAAACGCCCCGCTCATGCTCACGCAATGCGTCACCACATCCGGATGCTTCAACGCAAAATTCACCGCGTGGTATCCGCCAAAACTGCATCCCGTCAGCGCCAGCCGCGGCGTCTGATTCTTCCACCGGATAAACGGCAGCAACTCATGCAGAATGTACCGTTCATACTGCAAGTGCCGCATCACGCGCACCCGCGGATGCACGCCCTTGTTGTACCAACTCTCCGTATCTACGGCGTCCGGACAAAACACCTGCAATTCGCCGCTCTCGATCTTCGGCGCCAGCGTCCCAATCATTCCCCGGTCTTCATATTCGAAAAACCTCCCCATCGACGTAGGAAACACCACGAGCGGCGTCCCCGCATGCCCAAAAACCAGCGCCTCCATGTCCCGGTGCAGTTCCTGGCTATAAGCCTTGTGATATTCGCGATTCATCGTGAAGGTAGAAAAAAAGCGTCCCGTCGTAGAGCTGTTGCTTGCAACGTCTCTTCTTGCAGCCGAAATATCTTACCGGATGAAAGGCAGAAAACCCTAGGGAAGCGAGAGTGGTGCAGCTTGAGCTTCGAGGGTCTGTTACCCGTGGGTGTCATCCGGAGCGAAGTCGAAGGGGATCTTGCGCGGGCAACTCTACCGGCTGGCCAGCGCCGCACACCCAAACGAAATGACGCCCGCGGACTACTGCGGTCCACCCGGCGCTTTCGACATATGCACCGCAATAATCTGCCAGCCCTCAGCATGCTTCTGAAACACCGTGGTCATGCGCACGTCCTCCGCCTTCTGCGGAACCTGCATCTCGACGTCCCCCATAAGCACAGCCGTGTCGCCAAAAATCCTCACCGTAGATTCCCTCAACACGCATTTCGGCATGTGATTCGCGCTCATTCCGTCCGCGGGAACCACATCGCTCTTGCTGAGCACGCCTCCGCCGAACGATGTCCCCATGAAGTCTTCGGAAAACATTCTTCGCAATGTGGGCAGATCGGGGACGGACGCTGCGTCAAGCCAGGTTTGTTCCATCTTGCGGAAGTCGTCCTCGCCAATGTTTGCCGTTGACGCGCGAGCACCCAAACGTCCGAATGCAAGAAGAGAAATACAGATCACCAGAGCGAACGCAGCCCGCCTTGTCCTCATAAAACAACTCCTTGTTGATTTTCTTGAGCGGAGCCCGGAACTTAGAGCAGTAGACACCGTTCTCTGTAGAATAGTTCCAGCTGTAAACCGCAATCAATTTTTTCAAGTACGCTGCGCCTGATTCCCATCCTCCGTGTCCCTTTGTGCCGCTGTGGTTAAATGTTTTGCGCTTGCCTAGCAGGGCAATAAAATAAGTTCGCTTCCGAAACCGAATGTCCGAACCTCACCTCACCGAAGCCGACGTTCGTCGCCTCCTCGATCCCACGCAGTTGAGCGCTGCGATCGAGTCCGCATTCCGCGATCGCTATCCCTCCGTCCTCATCCCGCAGCGCACTCAGACGCAACTCCCCCAGGGCATCTTCCTGACCATGTCCTGTTACGACAGAATCTCCAACGTTCTCGGAATGAAGCTTGTGCTGGTTCGAGAGCAAGCTCGAAATCAAGATCAGCACCGCACGGATGACAGCGCTCGCGAAGGCCGCATCCAAGCCACCTATCTGCTGCTCGATCCGGAAACCGCGCAACCCCGCCTCACCATCGCGGCCAACTACCTCACCGACCTGCGCACCGCCGCAACCTCCGCCGTAGCCACAAAATTTCTCGCGCGCCCGGAAGCCTTCGCTCTCGGCATCTTTGGCACCGGACGCCTCGCCCGCGCGCATCTCGCCGTGCTTCCCCTGGTGCGCAACTTTCAGCGCGTGTTCGTCTGCGGACGCAATCCTGCTCGCTCTGCTGAATTTGTGCACAAAGTTTCCACGGAATTTCCGAGGTTGACCATCACCGCAGCCGACGCACGCACCTGCGCCGCTCAATCCGACGTGCTCTGCACGTGCACCTCGGCCTCCGCTCCGCTCTTCGACGGTCGCGACCTGCGTCCCGGAACCCATCTCAATCTAGTCGGAGCCTTCCGGACTGAAAGGCGCGAAGTCGATACCCACACGATCCAGCGATCGCGCGTCGTGGTCGATACGCATAGCGCTGCCGCGTCCGAAATGGGGGAGCTGTTGATTCCCCTGAAAGAAGGCGCGATCGCGCCGGATCACGTCGCCGCAGATCTTCACCAATTAGTCAGTGGAAAGAAGCAGGGAAGACGCAGCCCGGAAGAAATTACCGTATTCAAGAGCGTAGGCTGCGCCCTGGAGGACCTGGTGGCCGCCGAACTCTTGCTCTCGGCGCATCCCGCTCAAAAAGTTTGACTGGACTTTGCGCAGCGCTTTCAGAGCCTCTGAGTCCAGCCGCGAAGCGGCGAAAGTGCAGCCCTTGGCGTAAGAGGTGGGTAGCCAGTGCAAAATCAACAAGCCCCGGAGGGGCGAAAGAAAAGGCACGAGCAGATGAACCTTGAGGCAAACTCAAAAACCGCTCTTCACACCCCACGCCGGGACGGCCATCCCCGCCTGCGGAAAACTACCTCTTGTACCAGAAGATCGCCAACGCGATCAGGGCGACCGTGATAATCCACAGAATGATGTCTTTGCTGCGGCTTTTTTCCTCGGCCATGAAAGGCAGTACAACACATCTGAAATCCCGGTTCAAGTGCCAATTGAATTCCCCCGCGCCCGTCTACGGTTTAGCTGCGGCGTCTGTCCCTGCCCGCTTGTACCCGGTGAACTTCACGATCTCGCGCATATGGATCGCCTGCACCTGGAAATGTAGTATGTCGTCCACTCGGGTATACGCCGGGAACCAGTGCCCATCCACCACCTGCCGATAGCTCACAAACATGGGACGAATATCCATCGGCTGATTCTTTTTCACGTGGACCACATCGGGCACGCTCTTGCCGCACAGTTTCACGATCTGCAAATCATGCGTGTCAACCCACACTCGCCCCTGGAAATACCGCTTGCCCTTCTCTTCTTGCTTGGGCTCGACGTGGAATACGTAGGTGTCCAAATCGTCCACGTGTTGCTGCCCGGCATAGGTCAGGTTGTAGTGCGGCGATTCCTCCGCAGTCAGCATCCACGGCATGAACACACGAATGTCGTCCATGTCTTGCTGGGACAACTGAATCCCCCGCAGAGTGGACTGCTCGGCAAAGGTCACGCTCTCCGCGCGCTTCCCCTTATCGTCATACGACACGCTGGCGATCTCGTGAAACTGCCCGTCAACCGCTTTGCCGCTGAGCGTCTGCACCAGCACGTCTTGCGTGTAGACGTAATGCGTCCGTGCCTCCTTGACCTTCGTTTCCTCCACGGCAACTCTCTGGACCAGTTCCTGCGGCGTCATGTTCTTCGGCGGAGTCATATCCAGCACTCCATTCCCCTCGGCGCAGTCGGTCTGCGCCCGTGCGCCCGCAACCAACCCGCACAGCACGGCGATCAGTACCTCCGCCGCCACCAGTCCCATTCGTCCGGCGACCTGCTTCTTCGTTTCTTCAGCACGCGTGCCCATGCGCTCTACTCCGTCTCTAGCTGGTCAGCGGAAACATACACCCCCAAAGCACGCCGCGCAACGCCGGAAACATTCCTCACCGCGAGATGCACAAAACGATTGTCCCCTCCGACGCATCAGACAACTAGCACCAAACCTAAGCAGCAGGCATTAGCAGCAGACATTAGCAGCAGACCATAAGCATCAGACGATAGAAACGCGTGATTCCGGCAAACAGCCGCTCGCTGTCCGGCCGTATTCGCGGGAGTGTACACTGCCCACAGGGGAGGGAACGTAATTAATGAAGCGATGCAAGCGGCATCTGGCCCGCACGGTTGTGTTTCTCTTATTCCTATTGGCCACGGTCCCCGCCTATTGTCAACGCGGGACCATCGACCTAAACATCGGCGAGACGACCGACAAATTTGACGCATTGGCGCCCGTCAGCGGTGCTGCCCTCGACCTCAACGGCGAGTTGACCGTGAAAAAGCCCTCCGCCAAGAACGGTGGCCCCAGCATCGTCGCCGGTGGAGAAGTCCGCGTCCCCTCCGACAACACCAATCATGCCAAGGAGTTCGCCGTCTTCGGCGGGTTAGCCTTCCCGGTCCGCAGCAATTTCTCCATCGGCATCAACGTCCAGGTCCGCAAGATCGATCTCCCGGCCGCCACGGTGGATAACCAGATACTGGTTCGCGACAATCTTGAACTGGTGGAGACGCCGATCGTGATCAAATACAAATTCGGTCCGGCCCAGCGCGTCTTCATCCATCTACAAGGCGCACCCGAATTCACTCCCCGCTATCGTGCGTCCACGTCAACTCTGATCATCTTGCCTAATCCGAACTTCGATCATGGCTACAGCCTGCGCGGAAGCCTCGGCTACACCTTTGGCAAGTGGTACGCCCAGGGCACCTACGCAACTCGCTACTTCAAGTTCATCGAGAACCAAGGCAATCCCAGCAATCTCTACAACTGGAAGAGCAACATGATCACCGCAGGTGTTGGCCTGGTCTTCTGAAGAAAGAAGCTCTCAGCTATCGGTCATGTCAGTTGTAAAACGATACGGCGGAGCCTCCGGCTCCGCCATTTTCGTTCCACCTAAATTTCGCAACTCAAATCAGACAGCGACGCATTCGCCGACGACTCCAAGCGTGAAGCTCAACTCCGTTGCCCGCGGCCTTTGCTCTCATCGCTAGCGATGACGCCGTCTTTAATGTGAATGACCCGGTGGGCATACTCCGCGATATCGCCTTCATGCGTGACCAGAATGATCGTATTGCCCTCCGCGTGCAGCCGGTCAAACAGCGCCATGATTTCGACGCCGGTTTGTGAATCCAGATTGCCCGTGGGTTCGTCCGCCAGAATAATCGAAGGCTTGTTCACCAGGGCGCGCGCAATGGCGACGCGCTGCCTTTGACCGCCGGAGAGTTCGTTGGGCTTATGGCTCATGCGGGATTCCATGCCCACCGCCGCCAGCGAGCCTTTGGCCCGCTCCATCCGCTCATCGGTAGGAATGCCGGCATAGATCAAAGGCAATTCCACGTTGTGCAACGCTGTGGCACGCGCCAGCAGGTTGAATGTCTGGAATACGAATCCGATTTCCTTGTTGCGGATGCGTGCCAGTTCGTCGTCATCCAGTTCGCTGACCAGTTGGCCGTTTAGCCAGTACTTGCCCTGCGAAGGCGTATCCAGGCAGCCAATCAGGTTCATCAGTGTCGACTTGCCCGAACCCGAGGGTCCCATGATGGCGACGTATTCATTGCGCTGGATGCGCAGATTCACTCCGCGGAGCGCGTGCACCTGCTGCTCCGACCCCATATCGTAAGTCTTCCAAAGATCTTCCGCCGCGATCATGCACGATTCCGGCGGTGCTAGGGTTGCGGTGTTAGGCATACTGATGACTTCTGCGGTTGCCATTTTTTTCTCCTGGTCCGGTGCCACTGACCTCTCCGATCCTTGCGCTCCGTACGTTCTGGGTGCAGGCTCCGTTTTCCGAGACTCCGTTTTTCGAGACCTCTACGGGCATTTCCTTTGACGTAGCAGCCCGGTTAAGGTTATGACTCTTCGTCTTCTTTCTTGGGAACACTATTATCGATCTTGACGCTGCTCCCGGGACGCAAAGTGCGCAAGACCTTGTAACTCCCCGTTATCACTTCGTCGCCGTCTTTCAGGCCGTCGAGCACTTCAATATCGGTTGTGCCGGTAATTCCCGTCGCCACCGGAACGAACACCGCTTTCTTGTTGCGGATGACGAAAACCCCCTGCACGTCATCCTCTTTCTTCCCCTTGGATGCGACTTCCTTGGCCACCGGCGCCGCCGCGTGTACCGAGCCCGGCGGATTATTCTGCTGCTCGATCTGCGTCTTGCTGCGCAAAGTCAGCGCCTGGATCGGCAAAGCAAGAGCATTGCTCCGCGTTGCCGTTGTAATCTTGGCGGTGGTTGAAAGTCCGGGACGCAGGTCCAGCGGCGCATCCTGCAGGTTCACCACTACTTTGAAGTCTTTGGCCTCTTCGCTGGCGGTCGCTTGCTGCGACGTTGAAACCCCACTGGAGCGGACGATCGCGTTATCCCCAATCTCAGAAACCGTGCCGTGAAA
>PLEA01000460.1 GCA_003136335.1 Acidobacteriaceae bacterium
CCTGGCCGAGATCGCTGATCTGCACGTTCTCCAGCTTGATGCCCTTGTCTTCGGTGTTGGATTTGCCGCCGGTGATGATGGCTATGTCATCCAGCATGGCCTTGCGGCGATCGCCGAAGCCAGTGGCCTTGACGGCCGCGACTTGCAGCGTGCCACGCAGTTTGTTGACGACGAGGGTGGCGAGCGCTTCGCCTTCCACGTCTTCCGCGATGATGAGCAGCGGCTTGCTGCTCTTGGCGATCTGCTCGAGCAGCGGGAGCAGGTCTTTCATCGAGCTGATCTTCTTTTCNNTGCATGCCTTCGACGACTTCGAGCTGGGTCTCCAGAGTCTTCGACTCTTCGACGGTGATGACGCCGTCTTTGCCGACTTTCTTCATGGCCTCGGCAATGATCTTGCCGATCGTCTCATCATTGTTGGCGGAAATGGTGCCGACCTGGGCGATCATTTCGCCGGTAACGGGCTTCGACAGTTTGTCGAGTTCGCCGTTGATGCGGTTGCCTTCCTTGTCGAGCTTGCCGGCGATGATGGTGACGGCCTTCTCGATGCCACGCTTCAGAGCCATTGGATTGGCGCCGGCGGCAACGGTCTTGACGCCTTCGCGGTAGATGGCCTGGGCTAGAACGGTGGCGGTGGTGGTGCCGTCGCCGGCGACGTCGGACGTCTTGCTGGCAACTTCGCGAACCATCTGGGCGCCCATGTTCTCGAGGCCGTCCCGCAGTTCGATTTCCTTGGCTACGGTGACGCCGTCTTTGGTGATGGTGGGCGAACCGAATTTCTTTTCGATGACTACGTTGCGACCTTTGGGTCCGAGGGTGACCTTCACGGCATCGGCCAGAAGGTTGACGCCGCGGAGGATCGCCTGACGGGATTCTTCTCCGTGAACGATTTGTTTTGCCATTGCTTTATTCTCCTAATCTGTTTTGCAGGATTGGCTGCGGGATTTCTTTTGAGCTGTCAGCTATCAGCCGTCAGCTTTCAGCTACTTGCTTCTAGCTAAATGCTTGACTTCTTATCTCTTCGATCCGGCTAGTTCTTTCTTGGCCGGGCTGGCGGCGCCGGTGAGGATGCCGAGGACTTCTTCTTCCTTCATGATGATGAACTCTTCGCCATCAATCTTGATCTCGGTGCCGGAGTACTTGCCGAACAGGATGCGGTCGCCCTCTTTGACGGCCAGAGGGAAGGTTTTGCCTTCGTCGTTGGTGCGGCCTTTGCCGGTGGAGATGACTTCGCCTTCCTGCGGCTTGTCTTTGGCTGAGTCGGGGATGATGATGCCGCCACGGGTGGTGGAAGCTTCTTCCACGCGACGGACCAGAAGGCGGTCATGGAGTGGTGAAAATTTCGCCATGTTTGTTACTCCTTTCAAGGATTTAGAACGTTATACTGCTTCGGTTGATGTGCGTAAACCTATGATTTGGTTGGGCTAGGCATTGCTGTTAGCAGTTACGCCCATCGAGTGCCAATTCTAGGAGATGAGCAGGGAATTGTCAAGGGGGTAGAAGCGCCCGCAGTGTAGATGATTCTTTAATGCACTCTTTCGGCGGCGTCATCCCGACTCCGGCGCATTTCAGCCGGGAGAGGGATCTTGCGTGGGAGCTCTCTAGACGCGCTGCCGGTCTCCGCGCGAGATCCTTCCGTTCGCCTGAAGAACGGCTCCGGTCAGGATGACCCCCCTTGGAAACGGAGAACCGTGGTTCAAATTTCTGGCTGCGCGGTGCCCTTCGCTATCGCTTCATCGAGGAGCTGCTTTATTTGGCTGGTGGCATGCTCCGCCAGTTCGGCCTGCTGGCGGCCTAGTTCGCCTTGCTGTTCGCCGAGTTTGCCCTGCTTTTCTCCGAGGGCGCCCATTTCCTCGCCTAGCTTGCCTTGCTGATCGCCGGCGTGAGATTGAAGATCGCCGATCTTGCTCTGTAAGTCTCCAATTTCGGATTGAATATGGCTGACTTGCTCTACGGTGGCGCCGGAGCTGAGCTGTTTCAATTCCGCTTTGAGTTTTTCGAGCTCGGCCGTCATGTCTGGGACGTTTACGCGAATCTGTTGCATTTTTGCGCTGAGCTCTTCCTGTTGTTTTCCCAGGGCTTCCTGCTGCTTGCCGAGTTCCTCCTGTTTCTTCCCGAGCTTTTCTTGCGGGTCCCACAGCTTCTTGGCGCGGTCGATCGTGGCCTGGTCGCGAATGACATAGGATTTTTCGTCGCGCTCGAACCAGATGAAATCGCCCTGAATGTTTTTCCTGAGCTTCTCGACATGGCGGGCATCTTCTGACGAGCCGGACATGGTGAGGGAATCGGTCTTACCGGAAACGATCACGAAGCGCTGTTCGTCGTCGTAGCCGTAGTGATAAGAAAAGCCGCGACCGGAGGATGAGCTTGACGTTTTCGTCTGTTCACGCCATTCGACCGGCGCGAGCGGCGCGATGGGAGCAACAGGCGCAACTGGGGCTACTGTTCCGCCGGCAATACCGGATGCGGGCGCGAGGCTAGGGATTGGAATGCCGGAAACTCCATCCTTAATGGTTCCGTTGATCATGGCCGGTGCAAGTGCCGGAACAGGTTGAGGCGGGGGTTCGGTAGCCATGACGTCTGCAGCCGGTGCCGGAGCCGGAGCGTTACTTGGCTGAGCCTTTGGCGCGGCTCCTGGGGCGGATTCGGTCGACGTCTGGTTTTGCCCGAGTTGCACGGACGCGAGGCCGATATGGTGTGCTGGCTGTGCGGAAGCAGCGAGATAAACAACCGGAACCGCAAGGGCGACGACTACGGCGGCAATCGATTTCTTGAAACGCATGGCAACAGATCCTTTCCAAGCGAGAATTCTTTCCATTCTTTGTTCGGCCTGACCTGACTTGGCCATTGCAACGCCTTGCCACCACACGCGTCCCGGCGCGGTTTGCAAGGCTTCGAAGAAACTCAGCAACGTTCGGGCATAAACCTTACGGTCGGCCCCACACGACAGGGCGGCTTCATCGCTGGCCTGCTCGGCGAGGCTGGCCAGATGGCGGTCAAGCCACCAGGCAAGTGGGCTGAACCAGAAAATCGCGCGATGCAGAAGCGAAAGGCGCTGGGTTAGGGCGTCGTGACGGGCGACGTGCGAGACCTCATGGGCAAGGACCGCGTCAAGTTTTGCGTCGTCCCATTCGCGCCAGCTATACGGCAGCAGAATCGTGGACCGCAACGCGCCCATGGTGAGCGGCACGGAAATGTATTCCGATTCGGCAGCGCGGGGAATGAAGGTGAGCCCTGCGGCCCTCGCGTGAGAGACAAGCCTGCTCGCGAGGCGCGGATCGTCAATGGTTTGCGATGCTTGCTTCAGGCGGTGGCCGAAAGCGAGCCCGATGAAGAAGCGCAGGAGAAGAATCATCGCTCCGGCGACATAGATGCCGGCCGCGACTGCATTCCACGGTGTCGAGGACCGGAACGGTAAAGAGGCCGCGGGAGCCGGACCGACAGGGAGCATTTCTGTTCGCGACCGCGCCTTGCCGTTGGTTGGGGCCAGCTTCGGTTTTACTTCTTCTGTATAAGAGATCGATGGCTCGCCCGTTCTAGTGGCGGCAGCAGGCTGCGCAGCCACCATCTCTGTGGGGACCTGCTGGTCCGCAAGGAATACCCCGCCCAAGCGAAGCTTGGACGGGGCACCCTCGGGGTTTTGAAGGGATGCGTCTTGCAGGAAAGCAGGCGCAGGAATCGGAAGCGGCGGCAGCATCCATTGCAGCAAGGGCATCGCAATGGCGGCATAGAGTACTGCGGTCCATGTGAGCAGGCGCAGGCCGGTGGTCTTCACTCGAAACGCAGTTAGCGCGAGGCCTACTATGACGCTCAAGACAAGAGCGCGTGCGGCGGAGTTTGCGAGCTGTGCGAGAAGGCTTGTAGACGCTGGAAGGGCTGCGAAGAGCGTCATGGCTTTGGTTCCTTTTTTGCAGCGATTTTTTCGTCAATCGTCTTTCCGTCAATCGTCTTTTCGTCAATGCTGCGGGCGAGGCGTTCCAACTGTTTGCGGCTGAGCACGGCGCTATCTACCATGCCGAGAACTAGTTCCTCGGCGGAGCCGCCGCAGAAGCGATCGATGATGCCTTTTACGGCGCGCACCGCTACGCTCTGGCGCGCGTCTGAGGCTCGGTAAATGAATGTGCGGCCTTGAATCTCGTGCGTGAGATAGCCTTTTTCTTCGAGGCGGCGCAGAACGGTGCGGATGGTGGAGTCCTTCATGGGACGGGACGAGGCCAGGGCTTCGCGGCAAGCTTCGGAGGACGATGGGCCGTGGGTCCAGATGTAATCCATAACCGCCTGCTCCACCTCTCCCAAATTCTTTAGACGAATCTGCCGTGTGTTAGTCATTGTAGCGTTACAACGTGTAACATATGACCTTGCGGCTGTCAAGAAGAAAAGTTGCGCTGACTTGAAGGCGAGGAGGAGCAGGGGGTTGAATTGCTCTGGATTTCGTGGACGAATCGGCGGGCGGCAAAGGATCCGCCAGGAATCTTTCTTCATACTTGCTGATGGGAAGAGGCTGGCTGAGAGTAAATGCATTCCGGTCGCTCAATAAATCGTCAGGAAGTAACCCATGCAACCAATCGTTTGTCTGCGCTGCAGGCGCGAAATTGAGGCAGGACACAAGTCCGTCGCGGTATACATGTTCGCGCAGACTGTCGGAGTAAAGCCGCGGCAGAAGTCCGGGGCGCAGAGGATTTGCTTTTGTCCCCAGTGCGCGGTATCGCTGGCGATGGGGATGCCGCCGGAGGGGGCGCTGAACATGGCGGCCTGGAACATGATCCGTGATCTGGTGAGCTCTGAGCCTTCGTTGAATCAGGCGGCTTGGGAGGGCTTGCGAGGCGTGGTGGGATTGCTCGGTTCCGGCGACGGTTCCGCTTCCGATGCGAGAGCTCGATTCCGCAGGGCAGGGTAAACTGGGAGGAGTCAACCATGCCTCCCACGCTTGGCAACGGCAAGATCTGCTACATACAGATTCCTGCGACAGACATTGCGCGCTCGGCCGATTTCTACCACTGCGTCTTCGGCTGGAACATTCGGCAGCGCGGAGATGGCACCGCCTTTGATGATGGGGTGGGCGAAGTGAGCGGCGAATGGGTTCTGGATCGTCCGCCCGCTATACTGCCCGGGCTGCTGGTTTACATCATGGTCGATAGCGTGGCCGTCACGGTGGACCTGATCATGGCGAATGGGGGCGAGATTGCGCAGCCGATCGGTGGGGATGCGCCAGAGATCACCGCGAGATTTCGCGACCCGGGCGGAAACGTGATCGGGATTTACCAGGAGCCGGCCTGAAAGTTAGACAGGATGAACACCGAGTTGGACTGAGAGCATAGCGACTGATCATCGCGCGTGCTCTCTTCCTTCTGCCTTCTGCTCAATCCTGAACCGCGTTTCTATTGCGGCTTCTGCTCGCTGTCGGGCTTCTTCTTGGCGAGCGAGCGGACATAATTGACTAGGTCCCAGTTCTCTTCGGTTTTGATGCGCTGACCTTCAGGGGGCATGTCCTCGTGGCCGTTTTTGATGATGTAGAAGATTTCGCCGTCGGTGCGGTCTTTCAGAGTTGCGGGATCGGTGAAATCGGCTAGGGTGAGTTTCATGTCCTTGGCGGTCTCGCCTTTGCCATCGCCATCTTTGCCGTGGCACATGGCGCAGTCAAGGGTCCACCATTTTTTGGCGCGGGCGATGGACTCGGGCGTGGACTTGACCGGATTCGGCTGCTTGGCGGCTTCAACGGGGATCGCGGCGTATGTCGGAGTCTTCTCGGGCGTGGGGGTTGAGGACTGCTGCGCGGGTAGCGCGGGTACGAAGAGAAAAAAAGCGGGAAGAACCAGTGTGAGTCTGGTCACAGGAATCTCCTCTTAGATTTAAGAGTGGCCTACGAAAGAATTGTAGCACCGGCGCGGCGCCGGTCTCACGCTTGGACAATTCTCCGTAGAGACGTGGCTTGCAACGTCTCTCTCTTACCATCGTTGGGAATGGCGCGAGCCGAGATGTAGCAAAGCTACGTCTCTACGGAATGACGCTGAGTGAACGGAGCAACAACAAGCTGCGGTCTGTGTCGCGTATGATAATTTTCGATAGTCTGCGGTGTGCGGTGCAGACTCGAAGCAGCGCACTGTGATTATCCTCAAAGGAATGTTCCCGAAAAATCATGAGCAACAAAATTCGCGTGTTTGCTACCTGCGACATTGGAGAAGCGATTGAGCTGCTGCGCAATCGAGGATATGAGGTGGAAGTCTATCCGCACCCGGAAGCGCCGCCGAAAAGTTTGATTCTCGCAAAGGTGAAGTCTGGCGTGGACGGGTTGATCACAACTTTGCGCGATCCGATTGATGCGGAGGTGTTTGAGGCGGGCAAAGGCAGGTTGAAGGTGGTGGCGCAGATTGCGGTGGGGTTTGACAACATCAATCGCGCGGACGCCAACCGGTACAAGGTTCCGTTCACCCATACCGCCGATGTGTTGACGGAAGCGACGGCGGAGTTTGCGTTTTTCCTGATGGGAACCCTGGCGCGAAAAATGTGGGCTGCGGAGCATTTGACGCGTGAGAACCAGTGGGGATACTGGCATCCCTATTTGCCGTTTTTGGGGGATGAAGTCACTGGTAAGACTGTGGCTGTAATCGGGACCGGGCGGATCGGGTTGGCTTTGATCAAGAAATGCGTTGGGTTCGATATGAATGTTTTGTGCTATGACCCGGCGTATGAAAATCAGGCGTTTGTGCGGACGATTCAGGAGTTGAACGATTTGCGCCATACGAAAGGGCTGACTAAGGAAAAGGCTTGGATCAAGTATGTGCCGTTTGAAGAGGCGCTGCGGGGAGCGGACTTTGTCAGCGTGCATGTACCGCTGCTGCGAGTTGGGGAGAGTGCGACGCCGACGTATCACCTTTTCAACGAGAAGAATTTGCGGCTGATGAAGGCGACCGCTTATCTGGTAAATACTTCGCGGGGGCCGGTGGTGGATGAGGCGGCCCTGGCGCTGGCGCTGCGGGAAAACTGGATTGCGGGCGCTGCCTTGGATGTGTATGAGAAGGAGCCGCTGCCGGCGGATTCTCCGCTGCGCGATCCGGCGATTGCGGATCGTTGCCGCTTGTTGCCCCACTTTGCCAGCGCGGCGCGGATTACGCGGCTCTCGACCGATCCGGACAAAGGGATGGCTGGGCGGTGTGCTCAGGGGCTGATTGACGTGCTCGAGGGCAACTACGGCGGGGATGTTACCAAGATGCCGTATGTGGTTAACAAGGAAGGATTTGGAAACTAGCCCTTAACTGGCAGGAATCAGATTGAATCCCTCATTTGCTAGCAGGTATCAAAAGGTTTAATGGCGTCTAGGGACGAGCTTGCGCGTACAATACTCTAGGTTATCGAGTTTAAGGATCAGAATGAATAAGCGACTTTTGTGGATTTTTCCTTATCTGGTGCTTTGTGCAGCGGCACTTTCGGCGCTGGATTCCGATTCCCGGCCGCAGTTGAAGCTGGTGCCGGCGCCCAAAGAAGTGCAACTGCGCGATGGCGGGTTTCAAGTGGGGCCGCGGACCAAGATTTTCGTGCAGCTTGGGCATCAGTCCGAGGATCGTATTGCCGCCGAAACCCTGGCGGAAGAGGTTGCGGACCAGTCCGGGTTGAGGCTCGACATCCTGGGCATGAAGGCTGCGGGCAAGGCGGAGGGCGGCGCGATCGTGCTGGCGCGATTGCAGGACGTGCGAGTGCGGCGTTTTCTGGCACGGAACGGACTCAAGGCCGACGAGTTGGTGGGCGAGGATGGGTACCTGCTGTTCTCCGACAAGTCGCATTTGATTGTGGCGGCCAACACGGGCCAGGGATTGTTCTATGGCGTGCAGACTTTGCGCCAGTTGCTTCGGCCGGACGGGAAGGGATTGATATGTCCGGCGGTCGGCATTCGCGACTGGCCAAGCCTGGAAAGACGCGGCGTGCAGGATGATGTGAGCCGCGGGACGGCTCCGGAGTTTTTGAAGAACATGTTCCGCGGGCCGCGGGGGTAGTACGCGTTAGCGCCGCGTTCTGGGTTTCAGGCGTCCCCTTCGACTGCGCTCATGGGCAGGCTCTCCGGGACGCCGTTTATTTATTGCGGCTTGACCCGGCGTTGGAAATGCCGGGCTATTTTCGGGCGCGCCTCCCGGTGCTTGACCGCGCTTCATCTTACCTATCGCATAGAATCCATCCATGTTCTCTGATCGAACCAACTGGAGGCTGGCGCAGAACCGGTTTACCCGGGCGCTGGAACAGGCGCGAGGGTGTGGAGCGAAGGTTCTGGATCTTACGGTTTCGAACCCGACGCGGGCGGGGCTGCATTACGAAGCGCAGGCGATTCTGGGAGCACTGGCATCGCCTTGCGCGCTGGATTACGATCCGCAGTCCAGGGGGCTGCGGGAGGCGCGGGAGGCGGTGGCGGGGTATTACCGCGAGGATCATGGGGTTCGCGGCCTAGACGCGGAGCAGATCATTCTTACTACGAGCACGAGCGAAGGGTATTCGTTCGTGTTTCGGTTGCTGTGCAATGCGGGGGATGAATTGCTCGTGCCGAAGCCGAGTTATCCACTGTTTGAGTTTCTGGCGGATTTGCAGGACGTGAAGCTGGTGCCGTATGAGCTGATCTACGACCATGGATGGCAAATGGATTTTCCGTCGCTGGAGAAAATGGCGACGGCGCGGACGCGGGGCGTGGTGGTCGTGCATCCGAATAATCCGACGGGGTCGTATGTGCAGGCCGCGGAAATGGAGATGCTGAATTCGTTTTGCCGCGAGCATGGGCTGGCGGTGATTGCGGATGAAGTATTCCTTGACTACCGGCTGGAGAACACGGCGGACGCTACGTTTGGTGGGAATTGCGATGTGCTGACGTTTACGCTTAGCGGCCTGTCGAAGATTGCGGGCTTGCCGCAGATGAAAGTTGCTTGGGTGGTGACGAGCGGGCCACGGAACGAAGCTGCTGAAGCGATGGGGCGGCTGGAGGTCATTGCCGATACATATCTTTCGATGAATGCGCCGATGCAGTGGGCGACCGCGGCGCTGCTGGGGCAGCGGAAAAAGATTCAACCGCAATTGCTGGAACGGGTGAAGGAAAACCTGGCGGAACTCGATCGGCAACTCGCGGCGCAGAAGGCGTGTCAGCGATTGCGCGTGGAAGGTGGATGGTACGCGGTGTTGAGGGTTCCCGTGACACGGTCGGATGAAGAATTGGCGATTGAGCTGGTGCGCGAAAAGTCGGTGCTGGTGCATCCCGGACATTTTTATGATTTTCCGAGCGATGGATATTTGGTTCTGAGTTTGATTACGCCGCCGCGAGAGTTTGTGGAAGGAATGAGCGCGGTTCTGCAGAAGTTGAATTCTTAAGGGTGCGGCAGCGCGATCGAGCTGAAGGTTGAAATTAGATGTGCACTGGCGGTTGCAGAACATCGATTTAGTCGCCAACCCCGGAGCATCCCCGGCTCATCCTATTTGGCCACTACTGGAGGAAAACTATGCATCGTGGAAACAAGTATGTCGCGTCGCTGTTTCTCTCTGCCGCATTGCTGGCGCCCATGGGTGCCTTTGCCATGGCCGCGCCACAAGATGATCACGAGCGGCACGAGGAGAAAGAACGAGAACGACGGGTGTACGACCCGTATCACAAGGACTATCACAGCTGGAATAAGGCAGAGGACGATACCTACCGGCACTGGCTGGAAGGGCGGCACGCGGTATACGTCGATTACGAACACCTCAAGCACAAAGATCAGCGGGCGTACTGGAACTGGCGCCACGAGCACGAAGAGCACGAGCACATGGAGCACCAGTAAGCAAACGCTATTGGCTCCAATTTGCGAGAACGAAAAACGGCGGAGGACAAGTCCTCCGCCGTGCCCTCATTAAGGGCTCTTCGTGTTTCCTGCTTTTTCCACTCGCTCGCGTAGATCCCGAATCGATATCGGATCAATTAGTCGAAGAGGTGATAGATCTTCACCGCGGCATCCGGCGAGGCGGCGCGCCAGGGCTGGCTGCTCCAGCGGCAATTGCTGCCGGCAGGTTCGCATGCGCGAGAGGCAGCCGCCAGCTCTTGATTAGGACCAACCACCAGTTCGAAATCTGCTCGCCCGCCGAAATAGGCAAGTAGGACAATCGAATCTTTTGGTATTTCCTGGGCGGGACGCTTGGCGTGGGTCGAGCGTGGCTCGACCGCGAGACCGAAGGGGCTGCAGATTTTGGCTTCCGCGGGTTCGACGACGCACAACTCGCCCGGCTTCGCGATGATCCGCGCGCCCGGCGGCGGGAGATGGGCTGCAGTCGGAACCAACTTGCTCGACGACGCTGTGTCGGACACAACCGTCCAGATGCCGAGCAGGACAGCAGGATCAGCCAGGTCAATCACGGGATTTTCATCCGAGGTGCGGGCTAGCAATGCCATCAGGACGTCGTTGCGCTCTCGGTATTTCTCGGCTATACAGTCGTCGGAGCCAGTCGCGCATTGCCGATTGCGATCGGAAATCCAGGCCTTTTGCGTGGCCAAGAGCGCCTTTGCCCCCTCCGGTACAACTTGCTTTGCAGCAGCGCGATAATTGTTGGCGAGCTCAGAGTCCAACCGCTTCAAGCGCGTGTCGGCGCAGATGGCCTGCTCGACCGTGGTAGTAGCCGCTCGACAATCGAAACTTTGGCTGAGGGCTGAGGCGGAGCCGAAAGCGAGAACCAGCAAGAGAAGCAATGACGCCGTGCGAGTTCTCGAACTGTCGGCGCGCGTCATGGCTTGTTGGGCGGCTTGCCGGGTACCACCGGGGCCGCGTTTCCCGCAGCCTTCTGCAGCAGCAAAGCTTCCTGCGCAAGATAGTCCGCCTCTGAGCGGACGCGGACCTTGTACCACTGCGGCTTTACACTATAGTTCCGCAAAGCTTTTTCCGCCGCTTTCCAGTCACCTTTTTGGGCAGCTGAGTAGAAAGCTTGAGCGACAGCGGAATCCGGCATGCCCACTCCTTGGTGATAGGTCTACGACAAAATCACCGTCTGTTGCGCCATCGTCAGTTCGATAAAAGTCTTCGAAGGTTTCGGGTCGGCGTCCCAAATATCCATGGCTGCTCTTAAATGAAAGTCCTGCATCCTCATATCGGTTTCATCCGCCTCGGGTTTACTGACGGTGAGCCCTTTGCTTTCGAGTTCGTCGATGGCGAGTTGCTTGGGTTTGTTGCAAAAACGTTTGTATTTCTGTCGGAGAATAGCGGAAAGGTTTAGCTTCTTACTCAGGTCAAGTGTCGACCACTGCCCAATATCGAAACCCGTCGCAATGGTGACGCCACTTCTGCCGGCAACCTTGTCGGCATCATCGGGGACTCCAACCGTATGGCCGGGGATATAGCCAGTTAGAGCCTGTCCGCCCTCGAAGTCGGCCAACTTGTCGAAATCGACGTTGGTCTTGAGTTCGGCATTGAGAGCTGCCATGACTTTCGGGTTCGGCTTCAAGAGAGCAATGTGGTGGTGCTTACGGGGTGATGCTGCGCAGCCTTCTTTTTTGGAGCCGTGTGGGCGCCTCTCACAGTCCCGTATTTTTCGCGCAACAGTTCGCATCGTTCGGACGGATTCTAGGTTTTGACCAGGAAGGGGTTGGTCGCGCGCTCTTCGCCGATCGTGGTCAGCGGGCCGTGGCCGGGGACGACCACCGTCTCATCGGGCAGGGCGAGAACGGTGTGGTGCAGGGAGCGCAGAATCTTTTGCATCGAACCGCCGGGCAGGTCGGTACGGCCAATGGAACCGGCGAAGAGAGTGTCGCCGGCGATGAGTTTATGTTCGGCAGCAAAGTAGAGGCAGATGCTGCCTTCGGTGTGGCCCGGTGTGTGCAGGATGCTGGCGCTCAGCGATCCGGCGGTCACCCTTTCTCCGGCGGTCACGGCGCGATCGATTTCAACTTTGCCAGGCGGCGGCATGCCGATCCACGCGGCCTGCGCGTCGAGCATCTTCAGAAGAGCATAATCATTCTGGTTTAGCAGGATAGGAGCGCCCGTGAAGGCGCGGAGTTTCATGGCTCCGCCGACGTGGTCGATGTGGGCGTGGGTGATGACAATCTGCTTGACCTGGAGATCATGTTTGCGGATAACAGCGAGAACGTTTTGAATGTCGTCTCCTGGGTCGATGACCATGGCTTCGCGGGTGGTCTCGTCGCCGATGACGGAGCAGTTGCATTGCAGCGGGCCGACGGGCAGAATTTCGTGGATCATGGGTCTATTGTAGCGAGTAGCGAGAGCAGTGCCGCCGTGCCGGCGGCTGGAAGCCGGTGCTTAGCGAAGCCGAAGGGGAGGGCGTCCTCGCCTGCGAGGCGCGGGCGAGACGCCCCAGCGACAGCCGGCAAGATGCCGGCGCTGCCTCCGTACTTGCCGCGCAGGCCACAGTAGGGAGACAATACGGGCCGCGTGGTCGGGAGGCTTTGTGGCAGCGAAATACCGTCAACATGGTTATCAGGACCGCGACCACGAGTCGCGCAAGGGATCGGGAGAAAAGTCTGGTTCGGCGCCGCCGAAAAAGGACAATACGTTTGGCCCTCGGCCCGTCAATCTGCCGGGTACGCATGCGGTTTCACGATGCACGCAGTGCGGCACGGTGCTGCAGGGAATGCCGACGAGCGGGCAGTGCCCGAAGTGCGGGTTTGAACTGCATTCGTGCAAGCAGTGTACGTACTTCGATCCGGGCAGCCGGTTTGAGTGCATGCAGCCGGTGAAGGAGCGAATCGCGAAGAAGGATGCGCGAAATGAGTGCGCGTTGTTTGAGATTCGTGTGACCCGGGAAAAAGAAACGTCGACGCCTGCCAGTTTGCGGCCCAACGATGCGCGGCAGGCGTTTGAGAATTTGTTCAAGAAGTAGAAAAAGCGATAACCACAGAAGGCACTGAGTTTCAGAGGGGAATGTCGGGGCCAGCTTTGGTGGCGCTCAGGCAAAAAACCAGCGGCGCTTCGCTCCGCGGACGCCGAGGCGGCTGTCCCTACGCGAGCCTTACGATCATTCACGGTTTCTGCGTTGGCCTTAGAAGGATTTCGCTTACGAACGACTGCGGCGCTTGCGTCACCAGCATGGCTACGGCGTGGGCGACGTCGTCGGGCTGAAGCATTTTTTTTACGTCTTTGCCGGCGTGCGGGCCTAGCTGCGTTTCTGTCGAACCGGGACAGATTACTGCCGCGCGAATATTGTGCGGGCGCAGTTCTTCCGCGACGGAGTAAGTCAGGCCGTTGAGGCCCCACTTGGAGGCCGCGTAGGCTGCGCCGTTGGGGAGAGCGTTTTTTCCGGCCAGGGACGAGATGTTGATGATGTGTCCGAAGCGAGCGCGAATCATCAAGGGAGCGAAGGCGCGGACGGAAAAGTAAACACCGCGCAGGTTGGTATTGAGAATTCGGTCCCAATCATCGGGCGCAAGTTCGTGTAAGGGTTTGGTGAAGCCTCCGACGCCGGCATTGTTCACGAGGATGTCGAGGCGGCCGAAGGTGCTGTCGACGCGGGCGGCCGCATATTCGAGTTGATGCAGCAGGGTGACGTCGCAAGGGATGACTTCGGTTTTGCCGCCGGCGTCGAGAATGGCCCGCGCGGTGGAATCCAGCGTGGACTGCGTGCGTCCGCAGAGAACCGCGGTGGCACCGAGTCTGGCCAGTTTACGCGCGATCGCGGCGCCGATTCCGCGGCCCGCCCCGGTGACCACTGCCACTTGCCCGGCCAAAGGTTGCTCGGTAGCCATTAAAAAGCGCTCCTACGAGTCGATTCGGATGCGAAAGAGAAGATGAAGAACATCCGCCGCGTCCGCTATGCGCATCTTAGCAATAAATGGGAGGACGATCGGGAAGTCGCTTGCCTTCGGCAGAAGAGGTACTTATAATCCGGCCAACCGGGAAAAAGGGTCAGGAGCCTTGCGTTCAAGCAAGTCCCCCCTTCTGCCCGGCGCCCTGCCAGGAAGCCGGGCATTCCAAAGCAGGATCCGGACGC
>PLEA01000505.1 GCA_003136335.1 Acidobacteriaceae bacterium
CGGCTACGCCTGGGCATAAGGCGGCCTTGTCACGCCGCTTCGCAAGTTGGATAACTACCGATTAGTTCTTCGCGAGACTGCCAGATCCTACCGTTGGGGGCCGCTCCAGCCGAGAATCTTCACACATCTTAGCAGGAGGCATAGGCGTACAATCGTGCCGTTTTGAAGTCGAAAAGGAATTCGGGTTTGTTCCGGGATAGGGCCACCCTTCTGATGAAGGAGGATTCGACAAATGCGAAGCTTTGCGATTTTCAGCATTGTACTTTTGGCGGTGCTGCTAACCCTGGGGCCGGTCGCGTCCGCGCGGCAGGAGGCTCCGGGCCAAGCCGCTGATGCAACGCCTGCAAGGCCGGGGTTGGAGGTGCCCTTAGTTACTCCGGGTCCCGGCTGGAAGGCCTGTCCGCACTGCGAGAACGAAGGTTATAAGAGGGAGGACCGCAGGAAGGCGAACGTAGATACGCGCCCGTTTGATGCGCATGATCTCTCGGGAATTTGGAGCGGCAATCCCAAGGACCTGGAGGTCAATGGCACTCCGCTGAATACGGTAGCAGTTCCCTCCTTTACTCCTTATGGACAGAAGTTATTCGACGCCAACCAAAGCTACTCACCGCAGTGGAATTCAAAAGATCCCGTGAATCTTTGTGATCCTATGGGTTGGCCACGGTGGTTGACATACAACTTTGGATTTCAGTTCGTTGTCTTGCCAGACCGCGTTTTGCAATTCATTGAGTGGGGTCATACCTGGCGTGACATTTGGACTGACGGGCGCAAATTGCCGGCGAATCCTCCCATTCCGCGATACTTGATCGTTACCTCCAGACTGCTCGGGAACTGATGCGCACAAGTAAAGCACGGCGCGCCGTCTTCGACCCAAGAATGCGAGCGGCCTGTTTCTTGCTTTGGAATAGTTGTTCGCTCGAGTGAGTTGCGCGTATGCGGGCTCACCGCAGCGTCGGACTTCCCGATACATTTCGCTCGGATCTGCCTGAAATTGCCGAACCAGCTTCTGCAGCCACGTGCACGACCTGACGGTTTGCTCCCGCGGCCGGTGTACCACACGAATACATATCTGCGGATCATGCGCGATTCGTCAGTGCTGCGCCAGGGCCGGGGCGGTCGCCACCTTGCCCGCGCTTTTGCTAGATTCCGCATAGAAGATTCATACGACGGCATGTGTCCCTCCCTCCCCCCAGGTTTAGCGGAGTTGCCAGCCTTCCTCCNNCATTACTGGCTCAGGTCGGTAGCGGAACAATATGCCGAAAAGCTGGATGCCGAAAGACTGGGCGAGCATAGCTGGACGGCAGCACAACGACCGTCTCTCCACGTCTGTGAGGAGTTGAAATTATGCCAATGTCGGCTAATGACGTCGCACCACTCGCGGCCGTACCGGCGGCTGCTGAAAACTCCGGCGCGCCGCAAGCCTCACGGCGCACAGACGCAGTTGGCGCGGAGATTGCGGTGACAATACACGCGTCGCGATACTCCGCGACCTCACGTGGGATCGCAAGCAAGAACCTGCCATCCATCCATGAAGAAACGCGCACCGTTATTATCTTCTCGAATGGTGCTGTCGTTCGTCTTTCGGCGAGCGTTACCACCGGGGAACTCGTCGTGCTCACGAATCAACGGATGGGTGACGACGTAATCTGCCGAGTGGCCAATGTGAAGGCGCAACCCGGCACGCAAAACTATGTCAATCTCGAATTCACGCAACGGGCCCCCAGCTTCTGGGGCGATGCCATGCCCGCCGACAATGGAGCGCACACCAGCCCGTCTGTGCTCCCGCAGGTATTTTCGCCGACGGTAGCGTTTTCGCCTGCAATAGCGCAAGCACCAGCACCGGAGAAAATCGGTGGGGTGTCGGACGCGGTAGTGAACGCGCCCGCTGCTCGGTCACCGGTTCTAGTGCCAGCCGCGGAACTTATTTCCGCGGTTCAGGCAGTAACGAATCTGCTTAGCGTCGTGCCGAAATCCGCCGCGAGGCAGGCTCCAGGAGCGAAGTCGGCGCTGGCACTCACACAAGAGGCGCTGGCGACTTCGGAGGCACCGGCGAAGGCCCCGGCGAAGGAATCGGTTTTCGCGTTGTCCAATGCCGAGTCCGTGCCGATGCCGACCCAAACTATCCCCCAAACTGGCGAAGTTCAGACGCAGCCCGCTCCTGCTCAGGCGCCAGCACCTGCGCAAGGCGTGAGGCGCAGGGAATCCACACTTGCCAGCACCTTAAATTTGAACAGTATGATAAATGCGGACTCGGGCGAGGTTACGACTAGTGATTCAACGACTCGCGCAAAGCTGGTTTTAGCTTCCGGTTCGACTGCTGCACTTATGGCTTCTGAGTGGGCGAAGCCGGCAGGAGACTCCGTTGGCACTATGGGCTCCATCGGAACGTTCGGGAGCGATCAAAAGCGACCAGGTTCGAAGAACATACTTATCATTGCGGCTGCAGCGGTAGCGCTCTTGATCGTTGGCGGGGCAGGCGGTGCGGTGCTGTTTCGTCAGAATCGCCCTACGGCAGCGCAACAGATGGCCACGTCTGCAGGACCGGCATCGGCCATTGCACCCCATCCAATCAACTCTCCCGAAAATGATGCGCGCGCCGTGACGAAGACGGTTACCGATCTCGATCCGGAACCGGCGCCATCCCGGCCCGCGAGTGAGATTCCACCTGCGAAAGCTCAGGCGTCACCCAGCAATTTTTCACGTCGCCCGAATATTGCAGTCGGAAGGCTTTCGGCTCCGATTGCAAAAGTGGCGCGCCCGTCGGTATCGAGTGAGCCGCCACCGGAACTGGCGGCTCCTACGAGCAACCTGATGGATACCAACTTACTTGCCGCACCGCGCAGCAATGAACCGGTGCTACCAGCGGCGCTTTCGGTCGCGACGCACGTGGGCGGGCAGCTAAAACAGCCCAAGCTTATTTCCGCGCCGACGGCAAGTTACCCGCCCACTGCGCAATTGCAGAAAGTCCAGGGCATGGTGGTGATTGACGTTCTCGTGGGCACAAACGGGAAGGTTGATTCGATGAACGTCGTCTCAGGGCCGAGAGAGCTGCAAGACGCAGCCATGCGCAGCGTGCGCGACTGGAAATATGAGCCTGCGCAGCTCAATGGCCAGCCGATAGCCGTTCACACGCGAGTGAATGTCAATTTCCAACTCCAATAATCTTCCGGAACAATTTTCCTTCCATGCAGCCTCAATAATTCCTCTGCTAGCAAACCGCGCTGATAGGTGCGGTCATTCAGATCCTTGATATGTTGTCCCGCCCGATAGAAGCTTAATTGAACCTCGTCGGAATTGGGTTTCTCACGAAACTGGTGATAGACAACTTCAAAAACCGCTAGGCCCGCTTTGGATAGACCGGAGGCCTACTTAAGGCCACTGAGAAACAGTTTTACGAAACGCTCCTTGTCCACTTCCTCGAATTCATATGCATATGCGCTGCCTCGCCCAAATATACGAAGCCAGCCGTGGACAAGAAGCACGGGTCCAAAAACGGACGAAGGAAAGGCGCGGGTTCGGACGAATGCTCTCCGTCACGGCCTGCGGTCAGCCGCCGCCACTGCGCTGCGAAAGGTCGTGAGAAAGACGATTGAAGAATTGACAGATGGCGCGGCTGATGTGTCAAGACGCGATCACGAGTGAGCGGCTCTCGATTTGAAGGGCTTCCTTAAAAGCCGAAGAGGTGACGTAAACATGAAACCGATCAGTTGGCTTGGGATTGTGTTTCTGGGCGCACTGGCCCTCGCCTATCAAGGCATCAACT
>PLEA01000469.1 GCA_003136335.1 Acidobacteriaceae bacterium
GCGCAGCCGTGGGCCATCAGGTGGCGGGCAGCGAGTTCGCTCATCTTGCCGGCGCCGACGATGAAGACCGTCTTCCCTTCCAGGGTTCCGAAAATCTTTTTGGCGAGTTCGACTGCAACCGAGGCGATCGATACTGAAGAAGATCCGACGGCGGTCTCGGTGCGCACGCGCTTGGCGACGGCGAAGGCGCGGCTGAAGAGCTGGTCGAGTTGTCCTCGAACGGCACCTACGGCGCGCGCCGTGGCATAGGCTTCTTTGACCTGTCCCAGAATCTGGGCTTCGCCAACAACCATCGAATCCAGGCTCGAGGCCACACGGAACAGATGGCGCACCGCGTCTTTCTCGCGGAATTCGTAGAGATGCGCGTCGAGTTCTTCCGGCTTGAGATGAAAGTGATCGTGCAGGAATCCGCGCAGGTCGGCGGTGCCGTTGGTCGTGTGGGTCACCAGCTCGACGCGATTGCAGGTGGAGATGACCATGCCCTCTTCGATCCCGGGATAGGCAGTGAGATCGCGGCAAATATCGGGCAGGCGCGACTCAGGAATAGCCAGGCGCTCGCGCAGTTCGAGCGGGGCGCTCTTGTGATTCACGCCAATGAGCTGGAATCTCATGAGGCGGCGAACCTGTGGATCGTGGAGAAGTAGTTGGCGGCCCACGCGGCCAGCGCGGCTACGAAGGCGAAAGTCGCAAGGAAGGCGGCGCGGCGTCCGCGCCATCCGGAGTTCCAGCGGGTGAAGACCATGAGCATGTAGACGGCCCACATGAGCACCGACAACAGAATCTTGGGATCAAGAAAATCGAGGTGGCCGTAGGTGGAGATGGCCACCACCGAACCGGTCAGCAGGCCGAGGGTCATGAACGGAAAGCCGAGCAACAGCGAGCGGTAGCCGATCTGGTCAATCACTTCGAGCGCGGGGAGGAACGAGATCAGGCTGGTGGATTTCTTGGCCTTCAGGCGGCGCTCCTGCAAAAGATAGAGCAGGCTGGCGCCGAAGCTGACCAGGAGGGCGGCGTATCCGATGAAGATCAGAAAGATGTGGGCGGCCAGCCATCCTTTGTTGGAGACGTACTGGGTGAGCAACACGGGCTGCTCATCGACGGCGGCAACGAAGGTGAGAAAAAATACCACGGGAAACACGACCACGCCGGGCGACGTGGTCTGGTAAATCGCATAGATCAGCATAAAGAATGCCATCGACAGAAAGGCCAGCAGCGATTCCCCGTTGTGCAAGGAGGCCCAGACGACATGGCCCGAAAGAAATAGTTCAGTCAGCGACACGAAGTGGAAGACCAAGCCGAGGCTGGCCGCATAGAGGGCGATGCGGCTGAACAGATCGCTGGTGCGCGTGAGCGCCACGAAGGCGTAGATCAGGCTGATGAAATAGCAACCCAGCGCAAAACGGAGCCAGAGCAGAGACATAGGCCTTATAAGTTCCGGAATCCCATGAGTTTACCCCAAATTGCAGGATCGGAGCTTGTTCCCTCTATTGCCACGTTCTATTTTCTATGCCGCTGGGGGTGGGCAAACACTTAATGGCGTGATTAGGATCACAGGCGGAATCTCGGCTCAGTCACAACCGGGACCGGCTCGGCAAGCCAACCTCGCGGATGAAGCCGCGACTTTAGCTGGCTCGTTGCGGCCCGAGTGAGCTCGTGCCCTTCCCGGTCAGTGACGATCCTATTACGTCGTAGAGGCTAGAGTGCCGGATTCGCAGCTACGGTCGCAAGATTCGGGAGCTACCCTGGTGGCGGCAGGATGCCGGCGCTACGACGCCGGGACGGCGCGCTACTTCTTGCGGATTGCGGCTCGCAGTTCGGCGACGATTTCCTGCGAAGCTTTGACCGCTTCGGCGTGCTGGTTCACGTTGAAAGAGATCGCGCCCACGCGGGCGTGGCCGCCGCCGCCATAGCGCTCGCAGATGCGGGCCAGGTTTACCTCCGGTTCCTGCGGAGCCCAGGGGTTTGATCCCACTGAAACTTTCACTCGGAAACTACTCTTGCTGAGGCCTACGCTGTAGACCGATTCCGGGTGCAGGTAATAGGGAATGAATTTGTTGTAGCCTTCGAGATCATGATCAGTGACGTCGAAGAAGATGGTGGCATCTTTGCACTCGGTGCGCTGCTCGAGGATCCCGA
This sequence comes from Acidobacteriaceae bacterium, assembly GCA_003136335.1. The sequence goes on from PLEA01000469.1 coordinate 2,137, forward strand.
TGGAAAGTTCGTGGCGTTTAAGTAACGGCGGAAGCAGCGGGGCCACGAACGGTTCTTCGAGAATCTCCGCCAGAGATTTCGTGGCCAGCAGCGGGATCAGGTTGGGGACAAAGCCGTGATCGGGCGCCGATTCGATGACCATGGTCAGTTTCATGGCGGGGGCTTTCATCTCCACGGCGGTCTTGGCGTCGGCATACAAGGCGCCGTCAATGATGTCGGTCCAGTGCACGAGATCGGCTACGGACGTGGGATCGAAGCCGAAGCGCTGCTGCGCGACCATGGCGATGAAACTGGTGCAGGACTTGAAATCGGGATCATAGAATTTGCGGTTGCTCTGGTCCTGCTCAAAGTGCTCGGCGTCGGAGGGCGAGAGGAAGGCGCTCTCGTGATGGTCAAACCACCAGGTGATGTGGGGCGAACTGGAGTATTTGAAGTCGACGATGGCGTTCTCGTCGCCGTTGAATTCCTTTTCGTCGAATAGCGCGCCGGCGCGATGGACCAGGCCGGTGAAGACGAAGTCGGCGTCGCCGCGAATGCGCTCGCGATAGAAGCGGGAAAACAACGCGGCGGAGGAGGCTCCGTCAAAGCATTTGTCGTGGTAGAAGACCCGTACTCGCAATGAATGCCCCGATCGCTAAGAAATTCCCGTCGGCTGAAAACCACGGTGATGACGTGGAATTGCGACGTGGGTAAAAGCTAATAGGATTGACAGCTTACAGGAAGAAAGTCAAGGGCGGGAGTTTTGAGGTAGTGTCTGAAATGTGCACATTTCAGACACTACCAGTTTTGAGTCGCGACTCAGGTTGCCGGTTCTGACCGACAGGCTGTCGAGCTTCGCTCGACGGACAGCCGAGGGCGGCTGTCCCCACATGATGAGGCTCTCGGAACGGAGTTGCAAGAACGTCCGACGACGACGTCCGGCAAAACATGCGACGAAGCCCGCATGCGCCGGCGCAACGGGCCCGCGCTACATCGCGTTCGCCTGCTTTTCGGCGATATCGCCGATTACGGGCAGCTTGTACATCTGGCCCTGATTCGCCTTCATGAGCAGGACGATCCAGATGATGAACCCTCCAAGGCTAACCAGAAGGTGAAGGGGAAAAGTGATCAAGGCGAGGAACGGCATGAACGTGAAGATCGTGAGGCCGATGTGGAGAACAAACAGGGCCGCGGCGAAAAACAGGCACTGCCACGAGTGGAAGCGGATAAAACGATTCTTGTTGTACGGTTCCATCACCAGGAAAATGATGGCTGGGATGATGGTGATGTAAGCCAGCATTCCCGCCACGTTGTCCGTCATTCCCCCAACGGTGGCCGTGGTCGAAGCGGGGACGGTTGCACCTCTGCCTGCACACACGGAACAGGTGGTGGTGCCGTCCGCGATTTGTGCGCCGCACATATTGCAAAAGGCCATAGAGGTTTCCTCCTGGTGTTGTTTGGAATTGAAGGGATGCGGCTCTGCAGCCTGCACGAGAGCGCTGCCAAGGGACGCTGCGGCAAGGTATCAAAAAGCCCAAGGCAAAGCAATCGACAATTTCGAGCCCCATGGCTAGGCCTTCTCAGCATGCTGCGCGGCAAAATCGCCGAGCAGCGGGAGTTTGAACATCACTCCCTGGAAGGCCTTGACCACCAGAACCAGCCAGATCGCGACTGCGGCCAGCCCGGCCACCGTGGAGACCACCAGCACAAGGAGCGGGCCGAGCACGGGAATGATGAAGAGCAGGAGCCCCGCGAGTTTGAGGGCGATCACAACTAGAATTCCGGCGCCCCAAAGCAAGAGGCACTGGAAGGAATGGAAGCGCACAAAGCGATTCTTGCTATACGGCTCAAGAACGAGGAAAGCGATTGCGGGAATGAATGTGAAGTAAGCGAGCGCTCCCGCGAGGGGTTCGGAAAGAGCACCGACTTTGCCTCGTGCGCGCGCTTCGGTTTGCATGGGACGGCCGCAACTGGGGCAGAACGCAGCGGTCTCGGGCATTTGGACGGCGCAGTCCGGGCACGCGGTCAGGCTGACATTCGTCGGATCCATTGTCGGGACCATATCAAAATGGGGGGTGGGGGGCAAATGGGCAGAATCCATCTAGCGAATTGACGCGGAGCCTCGCGGATAGTATGTTTCGTGCAAATTTCAGTTTGAACGTAAAATGGCGTTTCGCGCGCCCGGAGGGTTTATGTCATCGTTCTGTGCAGGTTGCGGGAACAGCATCACTGCCGACGACAAATTCTGCCGGGTCTGCGGGCGCCAACCTTCCACCGGTTCTGCCGTGACACCGGCAATCAGCGCGCCTGCTCCGCTGGGGAGTTCGGGGACGAGCGGAAAGGCCATTGTCAGCCTGATTTGCGGGCTGTTTTTCTTCGTTCTGCCGTTTTCGATCGTGGCCGTCATCTTCGGGCATCTTTCTCTGTCGGAGATTCGCAAAAGTGCGGGGCGGCTCAAGGGAGATGGCTTGGCCATTGCGGGCCTGGTTCTGGGCTACGCAGGGTTGGCGGTACTTCCTGTATTGATCATCGCGGCCATTGCGATCCCGAACCTGCTGCGGGCACGGATGGCGGCTAATGAGTCGTCGGCTGTGGCGTCGGTGCGGACGTTGCTGGCTGCGGAAGTTAGTTACGCGACACTTCATCCCAGCCAAGGTTACACTTGCTCGCTTTCGGATCTGGCCGCGGCCGCTTCGATTACCGATCCGCTGGCGACGGGCCAGAAGAACGGATACGTGTTCGAGTTGACAGGTTGCTCGGCGGGAACTGAGGGCGGAGCCAATGTGAAATATCAGGTGGTGGCGTATCCGTTGAGGGTGAACCAAACGGGTGTGCGCGCCTTTTGCTCGGACGAGTCCGCAGTAACTAAGGTCGATTCCAGCGGCTCGGCGCGAGCATGCGTGGAGAACGGCATCGCCGTGCAGTGAGCTTTCCCGATCCCTTCTCAGGAGGAACCGAATGTTTTGTACCCAATGTGGGGCGAATAACGCGGACACTGCGGCAATCTGCGCGCAGTGCGGCAGAAACTTGCAAGCGGTCACTCCGGCAGTTCCATCGCAGGCGACCGGGGTGATTCTGCCGCCGGGCACCACGGTGCAGAATTATCTGGTGTTCGCCATTCTGGCTACCGTTTTCTGTTGCCTTCCGGCTGGTATTCCGGCCATCGTCTATGCCGCACAGGTGAATGGCAAGTTGCAGGCAGGCGATTTGGCGGGAGCGCAAATGGCTTCCAAGAATGCGAAGATGTGGTGCTTGATCTCGCTGGGAGTTGGACTTGGGGTGGTAGCGTTGTACGCGCTCCTGATCATGGTAGGGGTTCTGAGCGGCCTTCATCAGAATCGATAGGATTGGAGATGGCGGGATGCTGCGAAGGGATGAGAATCGATTGTTGGCTGCGATGCTCGCGGCTTTTGCCGTGGGTGTGATGATGCTGCGGGTTTTCGATCCGGCCACGTCCGGCATATTTCCGCCCTGTCCGGTGCGCTATCTGACAGGCTGGTATTGTCCGGGCTGCGGATCGTTGCGGGCAATTCACCAACTGTTGCATGGGAACCTGCGCGCGGCGTGGGCGATGAATCCGCTGACTGTCGTTCTGTTGCCATTTCTGACCTACGGTTTGGCATCGTCTGCGCTTTTCGAAATTCGCGGGCACGGACTACCACAACCATTCCTGCGGGCGGTCTGGATACGGGCGCTTTGCGCGGCGATTATTCTGTTTGGAATTGCTCGGAATCTTCCGTTGCATCCGTTTCATTTGCTGGCGCCGGGGACGATGCTGCACCTGTGAGGTGGTGGGCGCGGCCGTTCTGCGCGCGAGATCCTTCGCCCCGCCTGAAAAACGGCTCCTCTC
>PLEA01000176.1 GCA_003136335.1 Acidobacteriaceae bacterium
CCACACTGATCCGGGGATTGTTCTTGAGGGCGAGCTGCTCAGCTTGGGCACGGGTTAAGCGCACGGTGATGTTTGGTGCTGGCCCGCCCCGCGTCGTTATCGGAGTAGTGGAAGAATCCGTCTGAGATCCCGCGCCGCTTTGAACCAGCACCACTTGAGCCTCCGCAGGCATCGAGAAGCGACCAGGGGATTGCAGTGATTGTGGCTGGGGAGCCGAAGGTAAGTTCTCGGCCGCCCCCGACTGATCGGGGTTTTGTGCCAATCCGAACGGCGGCAAAAGCGTCCACAAAAATAACAGCGTGCACACCAGGAAACTTTTGCTCCTCGTCATCGGGGTTGCCTCTCGATCTCCTTCGCGAGGTGCCGTGTACGTTCTGCATGATTCCAGCAATCGTGCTTCATGCCATCGGCTCCGTCGGCAGAACCGTCGCGGCTTGCGGATTTCGTTTCCCCCCGTACACCAGCAGATAAGCAGCCGGCACGATGAAAATGGTAAGCACCACCGAAGAGGTCAGGCCTCCGATGATGGCCTTCGCCATGGGCGCATACTGTTCCGCGCCCGTTCCCATCTTCAGGGCCATCGGAATCATTCCGATGATCGTTGCCAGCGAGGTCATCAGAATGGGCCGCAGGCGCACGCGGCACGCGGTAATGACCGCGTCCGCTGGGGACAATCCCTGCCGTTCCAGATTGTGGGCAAAATCAACAATCAGAATGCTGTTCGAGTCCGCGATTCCGACCAGCATCAGCACGCCCATCAGCGACATCACATTCAACGTGCTATGAGTGAGCGGCAGGATGATCAATACGCCAACAAATCCCATCGGGATCGCCAGCATGATCAGAAAAGGATCGATGAACGACTTGAATTGCGCCGTCAGGATCAGGAACAGAAGCACGAAAGAGAGCAGAAAGCCCAGCCCGAAGCTCTTAAACGAGGCTTGCATCCCTTCGACCATGCCACGCAGGTTCACCCGCACATTGGAGGGGATGTTCATCTTCTTTACGATGTTTTGGATGTCTCCGGTGACCCGTCCCAGGTCTTCTCCGGCCGGAGTCACGTAGACATCCATCACGCGCTGGATTTGATAGTGATCGACTTCGGTCGGGGTCTGAACGAATTTCGCGGTCACAACGTTGTCCAGAACCGTGACCGGACGGGCTGGCGCCGCAATCTCGGGCGGGTGGGCATGCCTGGAATCAGGCATCGCCTGGCTACATGCCCACTCTGGCTTTTGATCGGCGACGTGCGTCCGCGTAAAAGAAGCCGGATTCAACTGCGCCGGGCCACAACTGATGTCCGGTCTCACACTCGCCTGGGCTCGTAGCGGGATTTGCCCAAGATCAGTCATATTATGGATGGCGGCGCGGCCCTTTTCGAAGTACTGGACCGTGAGGTAGTAATCGTTGCCGCTCTTGCGGTCCACCCAGTAGTTCGGCGCGATCATGTAGTTCGAGTTCAGCGCCGTGATTACGTTGTCCACTACGTCTTTCTGCGTCAGGCCCAACTCCCCTGCATGCACCCGATCCACATCCAGCCGCAACGCCGGGTAGTCCAAGTCCTGCGGAATATATACTTCCCCTACCCGCGGCAGGCTTCGAATCTGGCTCGCCAAGTCCTGCGCCACTCCATAAATCTGGTGCAGATCCGAACTGCTCACCTGCACGTCGATTGGTGCCGGCATCCCCATATTCAGCACCGCATCCACCATCGACCCGCTGGAGAAAAATGTCCGGACATCGGGAAACTGCTGCCCCATCTCCTTCTGCACTTGATCCATGTAGGCGAAGCTGCTCTTGCTGTGCGAATCCTGCAGTGCCACCTGAATCGTGGCCGTGTACGGTCCCGCATTGGTCGTGTACAGCGACGAAAAATCCGGCACTACCCCCAGATTCGACACTACCATCTTCAGATCCTTAGGGTCGATCGTGTGACGGATCAAATCCTCCAGCTTGGCTACGTACTGCTCGGTAACTTCGATGCGGGTCCCGGTCGGAACTTTCAGATTAATGGTGAATTGCCCGGCATCGGTTTGCGGGAAGAAGGCCAACCCCAACAGCGGATAAATGGCCACGCTAGCCACAAACACTCCGCTCAAGACAGCCACGGTGAGGCCCGGGCGCAGCACTGCCCGCCGCACCCAGCGCTCGTAGAAATCCAGGAGCCGGTTAAATGTCCGGTTGAACCCTGCATTAAGGCGGTCCCACCACGAGCCGCTGGACGGCATTGTCGGCTCCACTTCATATTCTGGTTCCTTCTGTCCGTGCTGTCCGTGTCCGCTGGCATGCGGCACTGCCTTCAGGAAGCGCGAACAAAAAAGTGGAATCACCGTCATCGCCACAACAAAAGAAGCCAACAAGGAGAGGCAAAAAGCTAACGCTAACGCGGAGAAAAGAAACTTGCTCACGCCGTAGAGGAAAGTGACGGGGAAGAAATCCACCACATCCACCAAGGTTGCGGCCAACACGGCCAGGCTGACTTCCGCTCCTCCAATTTCGGCGGCAACCATGGGAGCGGCGCCCATCTCCAGGTGACGGTAAATGTTCTCGAGCGAGATCACCGAGTTATCGATCACGCGCGAGAAGGCCAGCGCCAGTCCGGCCAGGATCATCGTATTGACGGTGCTTCCCCACATGTACAACACGACGAAGGTAGCCAGGGCGGAGAGCGGAATCGAGAGCAGAACAGCCGTGGTGGCGCGAACGCTGCCCAGGAAAATCAGAATCATCAGACTGGTCAGAACCAGTCCGATGACACCTTCGTGGAGCACAGTCTTCAGCGCTTCCTTCACATAGACCGACTGGTCGAAAACCACGGTGGCCGTCATCTGCTTGGGAATGTCGTAGAGATGCCCGACCAGACTCCGGATGCCGTTCACGACGTCAATCGTGCTCGTGTCTCCACCCTGCTTCATGATGGGGATGTAGCAGGATCTCTGTCCATCGACGCGCACCACGTTGTACTGGATCTGATTGGCGTCCTCCGCCTTGCCCAGGTCGTCTACCGAAACCCAGGAGGTCCCCGCGGTCTTCACGGGAACCTCTCCCAACTGCTTCATGTTGTCGACCAGGCTGTTGGAGTAGACGTAATAATCGTTAGAGCCGATTTTGACGTCGCCGGCGGGCAAGATCAGGTTGGAATCGTTGACGGCTTTTACCACGTCCATCGGGCTCAATTGGCGTGAGGTCAACTTGTAGGGATCGACGTACACCATGATCTGGCGGTATTTGCCGCCAAACGGAGGAGGAATTTCCGCTCCCTGCACGACAGCGATCTGATTGCGAATCTGAAATTGGGCGTAGTCGTGGAGCTGAGTTTCGTTAAGGCCCGGCCCCTTGACTGTGACTAATGCCACCGGAAGGCTGGAGGCGTCGAACTTGAGAACGACCGGTGGCAGAGTTCCGGGGGGCAAGCGCTTCAGATCGGCTAGAGCAAGATTCGAAAGTTCAGTGACATCGGCGTCAGCGTTGGTTCCAGGCTGGAAATATACGCGAATGATGCTCACGCCCAGCAACGAGCGCGACTCCATGTGGTCGATGCCGCTGGCCAGGGTGAAGAAACGCTCCAGGGGATCGGTAATATCCGTCTCAATGTCCTGGGGCGGCATGCCCGAGTAAAAAGTGGCCACTACAACCTCGGGCAAATTGATCGACGGAAACAGGTCCACGGGCATGCGGACCAGGCTGGTCACGCCGATGACCAGAAGCATCAGGCAGATGACGATGATGAAAAACGGATTGCGAATCGAAAATCCTGGCATTTAATTCTTACCGGTCTCGTAATTACTTATTCCACGGACATGGCTCGTTCTTAATCCGATGGTTGTGTAGCCGTCTGCCGATTGCGATAAACCAGCAAGTAGGCGGCCGGCACGATGAAAACAGTCAGCACGACGGAAACCGTCAGTCCTCCGATGATGGCGCGGGCCAGAGGAGCATATTGCTCGCTTCCCGTACCAAGTTTCAGCGCCATCGGGACCATTCCAATGATCGTCGCCAGCGAAGTCATCAGGATGGGGCGAAGGCGCACTCTACAGGACGTAATCACGGCTTCTTCAATCGCCTTGCCTTGTTCTTCCAGGCGGTGAGTGAATTCCACGATCAGAATGCTGTTCGATGCCGAGATGCCCACCAACATCAAGATGCCCATGAGCGACATGACATTGAGCGTGGTACCCGTCAGAGGAAGAATGATCAGCACTCCGATGAAGCCCATCGGAATGGCAAGCATAATCAGAAATGGATCTTTAAACGATTTGAACTGCGCCACCAGGATGAGGTAAAGGAGAATGACCGAGAGCGACAGGCCAATGGCAAAGCTGCGAAATGACGCGTTCATGCCCTGTACCATGCCCCGCATGTTGATGCGCACGTTCTCGGGAACTTTGAGCTTGGGAATGAGACGCGCAACTTCATCGGAAACTTTTCCAAGATCCTCCGTTGCCGGGGTCACGTACACATCCATGACCCGTTGAATCTGATAGTGGTCGACCTCGGTTGGGGTTTGGACGTTCTCCAGCTTCACGACACTATCCAGGGTTGTGGGCTGTCGCAGGTTAGGCGCGTGAATTGGAATGTTGGTGAGGTCGGTGAAGTTGTGGATGGCAGCGCGGCCCTTTTCAAAGTACTGGATGGTTAGGTAGTAATCGTTGCCGCTCTTGCGGTCCACCCAGTAGTTCGGCGCGATCATGTAGTTTGAGTTCAGCGCGGTGATCACGTTGTCCACAACGTCTTTCTGCGTCAGGCCCAACTCCGCAGCATGCACCCGATCCACGTCCAGCCGCAACGCCGGGTAGTTCAAATCCTGCGGAATATACACTTCCCCTATCCCCGGCAGACTACGTATCTGGCTCGCTAAGTCCTGCGCTACTCCATAAATCTGGTGCAAATCCGGGCTGCTCACCTGCACATCGATCGGCGCAGGCATCCCCATGTTCAGCACCGCATCCACCATCGATCCGCTGGAGAAAAACGTCCGAATATCCGGATACTGCCGCGCCATCTCCTTCTGCACTTGATCCATGTACGCGAAGCTGCTCTTGCTGTGCGAATCCTGCAGTGCCACCTGAATCGTGGCCGTGTACGGCCCCGCATTGGTTGTGTACAGCGAAGAAAAATCCGGCACCACCCCCACATTCGAGACCACCATCTTCAGATCCTTGGCGCCGATGGTGTGACGGATCAGATCTTCCACCTTGGCCACATATTGTTCGGTGACTTCGATGCGCGTACCGGTGGGGACTTTCAGATTGATGGTGAACTGCCCGGCATCGGTTTGCGGAAAGAAGGCCAGCCCCAGCAGTGGGTAGAGGGCCAAGCTGAGCACAAATACCCCGCTCAGGACCGCCACGGTGAGGCCCGGGCGCTGCACTGCCCGCCGCACCCAGCGCTCGTAGAAATCCAGGAGCCGGTTGAACATGCGGTTGAACCCGGCGTTGAAGCGGTCCCACCATGAGCGATTGCGCTCTGCTCCGATTTGCCCCTCGGCCTCCGCGTGTCCCGCGCCGTGCGGCACCGCCTTCAAGAAGCGCGAACAGAACAGCGGAATCACGGTCATCGCCACAAGATAAGAGGCAAAGAGGGAGATCACGACAGCGAGCGCCAGCGCGGTGAAGAGAAATTTGCTGACGCCGTAAAGAAACGTGACCGGAAAGAACACCACCACGGTCGTCAGCGTCGCTGCCAGTACCGCAAGGCTTACTTCCGACCCTCCCACCTCGGCAGCGGCTTCGGGCGCGGTACCCATCTCCAGGTGACGGTAAATATTTTCGAGCGAGATCACCGAGTTATCGATCACGCGGGAGAAAGCCAGCGCCAGTCCCCCGAGGATCATGGTGTTGATGGTGCTGTCCATCATGTACAACACCACGAATGTAGCCAGGGCAGAAAGTGGAATGGAAAGGAAGACCGCCGAAGTTGCGCGAACGCTCCCCAGAAAAATCAAAATCATCAGGCTCGTGAGGATCAGACCGATCAAGCCTTCATGGAGGAGCGTCTTGATGGCTTCCTTCACGAAGGCTGACTGATCGAACACAACCATGGCCTCCAATTGTTTGGGAATGTCGTAGAGATGGCCGATCATATCCCGTATGCCATCGACGACCTGGATGGTATTTGTGTCACCACCCTGCTTCATGATGGGCAGATATACCGACCGTTGGCCGTCGACGCGCACCAGGTTGTACTGGATTTGATTCGCATCTTCGGCCTTCCCTATATCGTTTACCGTGACCGAGGAGGTTCCCACGGTCTTGACGGGGACTTTGCCCAGCTCATCCATGTTGTTGACCAGGCTGTTGGAGTAAACGTAATAGTCGAACGATCCCATCTTGACGTCGCCGGCGGGCAAGATCAGGTTGGAATTGTTGACCGCATTCACGACATCCATCGGGCTCAGTTGGCGAGAAGCCAACTTGTAGGGGTCGACGTAGACCATGATCTGGCGGTACTTGCCCCCAAACGGAGGAGGAATCTCCGCTCCCTTCACCACTGCGATTTGGTTGCGGATGGTGAATTGTCCAATGTCGTGAAGCTGGGTTTGATTCAGCCCTTTACCTTTCAGCGTGACCAGGCAAACCGGCAAGCTCGACGCATCGAACTTGAGCACGACGGGTGGCAACGTACCGGGTGGGAGGCGCTTAAGATCCGCTAAGGCAAGATTTGAGAGCTCGGTGACATCCGCATCGGCACTTGTTCCAGGCTGAAAGTACACCTTGATGATGCTTACCCCCAACAACGAGCGAGATTCCATGTGGTCGATGCCGCTGGCCAGTGTGAAGAAGCGCTCCAAAGGATCGGTGATGTCCGTCTCAATGTCCTGGGGCGGCATGCCGGAGTAGAACGTCGCCACCACGACCTCAGGCAAATTGATCGACGGGAACAGGTCGACAGGCATCCGCACCAGGCTGGTCACGCCAATCACCATTAGTGCCAGGCATATGACGACGATGAAGTACGGATTGCGTATGGAGAAACGTGACATTTTTTTGATCGCTTGCTACTGCCCCTACATCAAGCTTTGAGTTCTACTCCTGAGTGCTTTCGTGATACTGCATAACTTGAACCGGCTGCGCGACAACTTTTTCCCCCGGCTTCAATCCACTTCGATCGCTGATTACAACCTGCTCTCCCTCGCCTAAGCCGGTCACCACTTCCGCGTCAGTGGCAGTTTGCAGGCCCAGAGTCACTACACGATCTTCAAGCTGGTTATTGCCGTTCACGACAAACACCGTCGTCTTATCGGCCTCGTGGTTGACCGCCTGCAGCGGAATTGAGGGGATGTCTTCCCTGTGTTCGAGCGTTAAATCCGCATCGGCGTACAATCCGGGGACCAGCAGCCGATCCGGATTGCGAACATCCACTTCGGTGTGCATGGTTCGCGTATCTTCCCTGACATCCACCGAGAACCGCGGAACTTTTCCAGGGACCGTGCGATTGAGCGAGGGGACGCGAACTTCCACGGGATCGCCCACGCGGATGTATCGCACGTAGGCTTCTGGAACCGGTATGACGAGCCGGAACAGATCATCCTGGGAAAGCTTCACGATGGGAATTGCCTGCGTGCTCGAACCGGTGCCGGCTTGCACCAGCGTTCCCAGGTTCGCGTAGCGCTCGGTGACAATGCCGGAAAATGGCGCCGTGATTCTGGAATAATCAAAGAGACTTTGATCGTGAGAGAGCTTCGCTTTGGAGACGGCGAGTTGGCTCTGGGCAGCTTCCAGAGCCGCTTGCCCGGCGTCAACTTGCGACGATGCCGCCAAATCCTTTCCTTGGGCATCATCCACTTCCTGCTGGGCCACGATTCCAGGCTGGCTCTGAAAAACTGAGTTCAAGCGGGTGTACTGAAGATGTAGCGCGTTGTACTGCGCCTGGTATCGCTCCAGTTCGTGCTGTGCTCTCGTCACCTGATTGAACGCGTTTCTGATTTCCGCCTGATCTTCCTGCAGTTGTGCCTCTAACTCGGGAATCTCAAGAATGGCCATGACTTGGCCGGCTTTTACGTGCGTTCCGTAATCGACCATCAGCTTCTTGACGTAGCCGGACTCCTTCGCATAAACGTCAATCTCCTGAAATGGCACTAACTCAGAAGAAAGTGTGATGTGCCGGCCGAGCGACTTCTTCACCACCTTGGTTACTCCAACAGTGGTGGTTGGTCCGCCAGCTTGAACCTGGGAGGACCGGCCTCCTGAACAAGAAGACAGACTGACGACAAGCGCGAGGATTGGGGCCGCAAGCGAAAACGAAATCAACGCTGTGCGCCTGCCGGTTCGCAGGATGGACATAGTGCGGTTTTGAGTCATCGTGTCTTCGACCAACCTTCTCTGCATTCTCTGCATTTCGTGGACGCCGTTTTCGGGCTAGCCCCTCTTCTTCATAACCTCACCAAGCTTCGGCACGGAAAAAGCGCCGGATCGGCAGAAGTCGATTACCTTCTGCTCTGCCCGTTGCATTTCCGCAGCAACCGCCGGGATTGCAGCCGCGATCTGCGTCGGAATCGTGAGCACGCCGTGCCGGTCGCCGTGAAGAAGATCTCCCGGACGAACTTCCATTCCGCCCACGCTGATGGCGGCGCCGACATCGAAAATGTGGGCGTACGCATGCGACACGGCGACGTTTCCGGCAAACAACTGAATCCCCATGGCCCGCACTGAAGGCAGTTCCCGCACTGCCCCATTGGTTAAATAGCCGATGCAGCCCAAGGCCTTGAGGATTGCAGAGTGCATGTCTCCTACAAAAGCTCCGCGTCCGGGCGGATCATCCTTGTCTTCCAATACCAGAA
>PLEA01000203.1:0-3652 GCA_003136335.1 Acidobacteriaceae bacterium
ATCGGGTCGCGCCCGGCTCGGTGGGCGAGAACCTGACGGTGGCTGGGGTCGACTGGGCCAGCCTCCGTCCCGGGACACGGCTGCAGGTCGGCTCCGCGCTGATGGAGGTGTCGTTTCCCGCCACGCCGTGCCAGAAGCAGACGCGCTGGTTCACCGACGGTGACTTCGCCCGGCTGAGCTACGAGCGGAACCCTCAGTGGGCGCGTTGGTACGCGTGGGTGCGCAAGCCCGGGACGGTCCGCGCCGGGGACGTCGTCGTCGTACAGCCGTCACCAAACGTCGCCGGCTGATCGGCTCGTCGCCGGTGAGCACCCATCCGAGCGCGAGTCCGCCGCGCGCGGCGTCGAGGCGCGCTCGACGTGGTGGTCGCCGGGGATCGGCCCACACCTCGCGGTACCGTCAGCCATGGCCGCCGCCTCACGGGCCGGTCGCAAGGTCCCGGTGAGAGGTTGGATGACGTGACGAGCACCGCGCCGCAGCTGGCCGCGATCGATTTCACGGATCTCGACAACTTCGCGCACGGCTTCCCCCATGACCTCTTCGAGCTCCACCGGCGCGAGGCCCCGGTGTGGTGGCACGCGCCGACCGAGCACACCCCCGACGGTGAAGGGTTCTGGTCCGTCGCGACCCACGCCGAGACCCTGCAAGTACTCCGAGACCCCGGGACGTACTCCTCGGAGCGCGGCGGGACACGTGCCTACGGGGGCACCGTCCTCCAGGACCTGGAGGTCGCGGGCGTCGTCCTCAACATGATGGATGACCCGCGCCATGCCCGAATCCGCAGACTCGTGAGCACCGGGCTGACGCCGCGCATGGTCACGCGCCTGGAAGCCGACCTTCGCCGTCGCACCGACGCGCTCCTCGCCACGGTGCCCGACGGTGTGCCGTTCGACTTCCTCGTCGACGTGGCCGCCGAGCTGCCGATGCAGGCCATCTGCATCCTGCTCGGCGTCCCCGAGGACGACCGACACCAGCTGTGGGAGGCCGTCGATCCCGGCTTCGACATCCGGACCGGCGACGCCGCCTTCGGCCCGAGTGGGGATCCCAGACCGGCCCAGGCTCAGATGCTGGAGTACGGAGCGGCGCTGATCGCCGCCAAGCGCGCCGAGCCCACCGACGACATGCTCTCGGCCGTCGTGCACGCCACGCTGCGCGACGTCGACCCGCCCCAGCTCTCCGACCCGGAGCTGTACTCGTTCTTCTCGCTGCTCTTCGCCGCGGGGTCCGAGACCACCCGCAACGCCATCGCGGGAGGCATGCTGGCGCTCCTCGAGCGACCCGAACAGCTCAAGGCTCTGCGCGGCGACCCGGGCCTGCTGGCGGGTGCGATCGAGGAGATGCTCCGCTGGGCTACTCCGTCACCCGCCAAGCGGCGCACCGCGACCCGCGAGACAACCTTGGGTGGACGCGACGTCTCGCCGGGCGACAAGGTGCTGGTCTGGGAGGGCTCGGCCAACCGAGACGAGGCCGTCTTTGAACGCCCCATGGAGTTCGACATCTGCCGCGACCCGAACCCGCACCTCTCCTTCGGGCACGGGCTCCATTACTGCCTCGGAGCGAATCTTGCCCGGCTCGAGATGCGGGTGATGTTCGAGGAGATGCTGCCCCTCTTCTCGCGCTACGAGCTCGCGCAGCCCGTGGAATGGACCCGAAGCAACCGCCATACCGGGATCCGCCACCTGATCCTGCGGGTGACTCGCGACGACGGGTGACGCGCGCCCCCGCGAGCTGACCGGTCGCTCAGCGGGGGGCGCGGGGCATGCCCAAGCCGATCATGGCGATGAGGTCGCGTTGGATCTCGTTGGTGCCGCCACCGAACGTGAAGATGAGCTGAGATCGGTAGCTGCGTTCCAATCGCCCGGCGAGCACCGCCCCGGGTGATCCTTCCGCCAGGTAGGCGGGCTGGCCCACGATCTCCATCAGGAGCCGGTACGCCTGGAGCGCGAACTCGGTGCCGAACACCTTCGTGGCCGACGCGTCGGCGGGGCCCAGTCCCTGGTCGGCCGACCACGCGGCTCGCCAGTTCTGGAGTTTGAGGAACTCGGCGCCGGCCAGTACCCGGGCGAGGGCGACCTGCACCCATTCTTGGTCGATCACCCGACGGCCGTCGGCGAGCTTCGTCTCCTGAGCCCACCGTCGCACCTCGTGCACGCTGCGCAGCGTCCCCGAGGCGGGGCAGATCGCGACCCGCTCGTGGTTGAGCTGGTTGGTGATCAGTCTCCAGCCGTCGTTCTCCGCACCGACCAGATTCGTCACCGGTACCCGGACGTCTTCGTAGAACGTGGCGCTGGTGAACTCGCCCGCCATCGTGCGAAGCGGAGTCCAGTGGAACCCCACCGAATCGGTGGGGACAAGCACAACCGACAAGCCTTTGTGCTTCGAAACGTCGGGGTTCGTCCGCACTGCCAGCCAGACGAAATCGGCGTGCTCGATCGCGCTGGTGAAGAGCTTCTGACCGTTGATCACGTACTCGTCGCCGTCGCGCACAGCACGGGTTTGCAGCGCCGCGAGGTCGGTGCCGGCTCCAGGCTCCGTGTAGCCGATCGCGAAATGCAGCTCGCCT
The DNA here is from genome assembly GCA_003136335.1 of Acidobacteriaceae bacterium. The sequence continues at coordinate 2,564 of PLEA01000203.1, forward strand.
CGCAGGATCGGGGGCAACAAGCGGCGCTTCTGGTCATCGGTGCCCATCGCCATCAGCGTGGGGCCGACGCTGTTGAGGGTCAGGAGCGGCAACGGAACCCCCGCCCAATGCGATTCCTCCACGAAGATCATCTGGTCGATCGGGCCCTGCCCCTGACCCCCGTACTCCCGTGGCCAGCCGATGCCGAGCCAGCCATCCTGGCCCATCTGGCGGATGTAGCGCGTGTACGTCGATTCCGTCGTCTCGTCGGCCTCGACCTGCTCCACGAGTTTGGCGAAATACGCCCGGAACTTGGCTTCGAGCGCCGTCTGCTCAGTGGTAAGCGCCAACCGCATGTCGAGGTTCTACCTCCCCGAGACCGGTCGCGGCGGCCCGAAGCACTCGGCCCGGTTGGAGATCAGCCGGCCACGACTGAGGCTGAGCCAACCCCGGGAGGTGCCAGGTTCCCCCTTTTCCCCCTCCACCGGCTGGAACATGGTGTTCCGCACGGTGGCAGAGCGCCGCGGGCCAAGAGCTCACCCGCGCGTCGGCCTCATCCACCGCGGCGGACGCGCAGATACCAAGGAACCGACTTCCGGAGCGCGTCACTTTCAGGCCGGCGTGTGCGGTTGTCGCGTATCGAGAACTGTGGGAGAGTCCCCGGGCTCTGGATGTCGAACAAGTCAAGGCGGAGGACGCAATGACGCTACGACGGTGGTTGGCCTTGAGCGGGGTGGGAGCGGCGCTGCTGTTCGCAGTGTCGTTCTTCACCGGGGGAGGGTCACCGAACGACGACGCAAGCGCCGCGAAAGTTGTGTCGTATTTCCGGGACCATCGGGTCGCTACCCAGGTGGAAGCCCTCCTGGCGGTGATTGGCGCAGTGCTGCTGGTCTTGTTCGCGATTCGGTTGCGCGAGTTCCTCCGAGGCGATGGGTCGGATGGTGGCTTGCTACCGACCGCGGCATTTGGCGGGGCAGTGATTTTGGCGACCGGGGTGATGCTGGACTCGTCTGTCACGTACGCGTTGGTCCGATCTTCTCGCTTGGGGTTTGCGGGGTCCGCGCAGACTCTGAACGTCGTGTCCAACGGCGACTTCTACCCGTTATTTGG
>PLEA01000203.1:3666-14579 GCA_003136335.1 Acidobacteriaceae bacterium
GCGATCGTGATTGGAATCCTCTCCCTCGCTGGCCCCATCGGTTTCATCGGGGCACTCCTTGCGATCATTTGGCTGCTCGTGGTCGCAATCATCATCTTCCGAAAGGACCGAGTCGTAGCGGGAGCGCAAGCCGGGACCTAGAACTCCCGGTGACCCATTGTGCCGATGCAGGTGTCCAAGGACGACAGCGGAGTGAATGCAACGGACGCCCAACCGACGCTTCGTCGGGTGACGCGCCGCGGCCCGCTGCGCGCGCTTCGGCTGATCGGGGCTGGAGTGGCCTTGTCGGCGGCCGTATGTGGGGCGCCTCGAGTGTCGGCGTCAGCCGCGACGGCTGGCCCGATCGGTTCGGTCACCTGCGTCAGCCCGGTCGCCGCCTCAGGTCACTACCCGCCGACGACCGGGGAGAACCTACGGTCCGCGCAGCTCACGATCACCAAGCACGACCTGAGCTACCAGGTAGTTATGGATGGCCCCATCCCCACCTCGACGCTTCTCGCCGCTCCGGACTGGGACGAGACCTACGAGGTGGATGTTCTGCTCGCTAAGGCGAACGGCTACGGGATCGCGGACATAGTGACGAACTACAACAGCGTGAACGATCGGCCGGCGGCACGACCGAGAACAGGGTGGACGACGGGTTTCTTCGGACATCACGAGCCGTCGTACACCGAGGCGCAGCGGCTCCGCCCCGCGCTCATGATCAAGGGCGACACGCTCGACGTGTCGATACCGCGCGCTGAACTGCCGTCCTTATCCACACCATTGCGCTGGGGTATCGAAACCGGGAACTCATTCCTTTCGCCCGACGGGAATGAATTCGACGCGACATATGATTGCCCGACGTCGTTTACCTGGGGTGGGACTGGGACCAACCTGACAGTGAAGGACGGCGGGATCCTTCCCTAGCCCCGCAGCATCGGCGCGCTGCAAGCAATTCGAAGACCTTGCGGTCACCGAGCCACGAAGCTCGGTTCGGTGGAGCGTGGCACACCTCCAAAAGTGCTCGAAGCGGGTCAAGCACTTTTGGAGCTGATGAGAGTGCTTTCGAACCCCGAGCTCGGGCCGGCACTGCGGATCCCGGTTCCTGCTACTCGCTCTGAGTGACCGTCGTTCACGGAGTGTCGGAACGGTGACGTCGGGCTGCCCGATGAAGAGCACCGAACCTGACAGTCCCTGGTCGGTCTACGCCGGTCAGGGTGGATGCCGGTGCGTCCGTCGGATACGTCGCGGGCCTTGCTACAGTCCCGGCAGCGCCGGCGGTTCGAGCTTGGGGAGGTCCGCGCGATGTGGACGCGTTGGGTCGGGGTCGGAGCCTCGGTCTCAAATCGGAAATCGTCCAACGCCGGGGTGGATAGAAACCCTCTCGCTTGATCGTGCTCGGCAAGCAGCCGTTCGACCTCAGCCCTAGCCTCGGCATCCGGGCACTTGTCCCGCAGGAATGCCGAACGCGCACTGGAATCCAGTTCTAGGGCTTCGTGGAATAAGGACTTAACCTTTTCCCAGTTTTGCGGTTGGGTTGCCATGGCCTTATTTCAGGTCTCCATGGAGCCATGCTTTGGCCATGCTCCATTCTCGCTTGACGGTCTTTGGTGATATCCCTAGTACGTGTGCGGTCTCCTCAACCGTTAGCCCGCCGAAGAAACGAAGCTCAACGATTCTGCCTTGCCGCGGGTCCAGCTTCGTCAGCCGCTGAAGAGACTCATGCAGCTTTAGCAGCTCACCCGACTTCTCGTGAGAAAACACTAATTCTTCTTCCAAAGACACAACTTGTTGTCCCGCTCCGCGTTTTTCTCTGGTGTGACCGCGTGCATGGTCAACCAGAATCTGCCGCATCGCCTGTGCCGCGATTCCAAAGAAGTGCGCACGGTCGTGGCAACCAACCGGCGGATTCCGCACTAGCTTGAGGTAAGCTTCGTGCACTACAGCGGTAGCCTGAAGGGTGTGGTCTGCCCGCTCACGACGCATGTAGCGACCTGCCAATCGTCGCAATTCGTCATAAACGAGAGGTATGAGCTTGGAGCCTGCCTGCTGGTCACCCTTGGCCAGTTCTGCCAGGAGAACAGTTACATCGCGGGGTGCGCGCTCCATCTGCGTCACTCTTTTCCGACAGGAACGTCCTAAGCAATTGGTTCGCCATTCTACGTCAATTCACGCAGAAGAGGTAGTCCCAAGTTCACCAGATGTTCGCGACGGTCCGCGGCATTCATGAACCCCAGAACGATCTAGGCCGAGCATGACATCAGGTGTCAGAATTCGGACAGCACGATGACCCCAATTTCGGACTCATATCGCATTAGGAGGTGAAGGCAGTCGAAAATAAGACGCCTTAAGAAAAAAGGAGATGAGTCATGAAGAAGATGATGGTATTCGCATTGCTCGCAGCGGCAACCTTGATAACCATTCCGAACGCGTCAGCGCAAACGGCAGTGGTTGCCCGCTGCAACGTAAACGGAGTGATTTATCCAGAGGATTCCAACAATGCTCTTTGGGCTGTTAACAGCTTCGGTAATTGGTTCGTTATCGGACGAGTCGTTGGGCCGGCTTTTGGTTACACAACTGCGGTTCGAACGGATGGCTTGACGTTCCAGGCGTACTGCCAGTGAGGAGAACGCTGACATGGCTAGAGCTAGAACACTAAGTTGGCTGTTCAAGCCTGTTCAAAGGCTGAGCTTCTAATCAATAGGGCGCTCAGCCTTTTTTCTGTGTCTGTTTTTGGCAAATCGAACTGGGTCACTGTAGTAAAACTGTAGTAGTTCCACGTTCAAAACGCCGCAGAACGAATCATGACGGGACCAATCGGTGTTCTTGCAAGCGGTGAAGAATCAAGTACAGTAGAGAATTTTCCAAACGGTTCAGAACCTACTGTGGAACTCAAAATCCGCCGACACTCAAGCGAAAATCTCATTCACCTTCTCCCTCGTTTGCTGGCTACGTGACGGCTTCAAATACCGCATCGTCGACTCCATGTCAGAATGACCCAACCACTGCTGAACGGTGCGTAGATCGACGCCAGCCCAGAGACATCGCGTCGCAAATGTTGCGCGGAACTTGTGCAGCCAGAAGGTGTCTTCGTCAAGCTTCGCACGCTCAGCTACGGTTTTCAGGCAGTCGAGAAAATCGAGCTTCGGATTGCACCCCGCAGTGGGGAATACAAGGTTGCAAGTCTTGTCCGACTTCGCCTTCCACGCTTTCAGGCTCTTCACCAACTTCGCGGGAATGGGAATTTCGCGTTCTTTGTAGGCTTTCGGCGTCCATCCCCGGTCTGGCTTGTGGCTGACGCGAACAGTGCTCGCCGAGAAGTTCACGTCCGACCAGTAGACGTGCATCACCTCCTGCTCTCTCATGCCTGTCATCAGAAAGAACTCATACCAGAGTCGCTCTTCGGCGTCGCAGGCTTTGAAGAGCTTGTCGAGTTCTTCCTGCTCGTAGGTCTCCGGTTCCTCTTCGGTGTAACGCGGCCAATCGTTCTTGCCCGCCAAACCGCGGATTCCGTTCGCCTTCAAAAACGTCATTACGTTCTCGAACTTGTTATAGACGCTGCGTGGGGCCTGTTTCTTTTTGTCACGCAGGAAGGCACAGAACTTCAGCAGATCGGTACGATCGATGTCTTGCAGGTAGAGCTTAGGGCAGGACTCGGTGAAGTAGTTCAGAGCGGTCGTGTACGCGGCCAAGGTCTTCGGCTTTTTCGTGAGCTCAGTTTCATCCAAGAATCTGGCGACTGCGGCTGCGACCGAAGGGTGCCCGTTTCCGGCCTCAGGAAGGACGGCCACGCCATGGTTGAGGGCGTTGAGTTCGGCTTCCTTGCGCTGGCGGCGTGCTGCAGCATCCTGTGGGTCTTTGCCCACGGACAGACGCACTCGCCTGCCTCGATCACGCCATTCCAAGTAGTAGGCCCCTTCAGGATGGCGTTCCGCCTTGCCGTTTACCGTGACCAGATCGGGCTTGACGCGCCCATTGGGAGACAGGACGACAGGGCAATACCGCAAGCCTTTGCTGGTTTGGACGCGTTTGGTGAGGTTGACTTCGCGGGATTGCGTGTTGGGCATCGATGACACCTCCGATTCAACTCGGAATCAGTATAGGTATCACCAGCTTGCAAGTGCTAGATAACTAAAGTTCTGGCGGAGAGGGAGGGATTCGAACCCCCGATACCCTTTCGGGTATGCCGGTTTTCAAGACCGGNNGCCATCAACCACTCGGCCACCTCTCCGGGTGCTGCGCGTTTTCCGGACGCGGCGCAGCAATCCACCGCTGCTGGTTAGTTTACAACAGGAGAGATGAATTTCAGGGCTTCGGCAGGAGGCCGAATTCTCGGGAATGAAATTCCATGACTTCTGCGAAGTGCGACAGAAAATATGTCAGACTGTGGTCGCCGGGGTAGGGGTGATATTCGTGCTTCACACCCTCTTTTTGCAGTTCGTCGTGCAAGGCGGCCGCTCCCTTTTCGAAGCCGTAGTTGTCATCCTGGCCACAGTTGAAATAGATGGCCAGTTTTCGCAGAGCTGCGGCATTCCTCTTCGCCAGAACAAATAGACTGTTGTCATTCCAGTGGGGCACATTGATCGGCTTGCCGAACACTGCGGCGAGCACTCCGGCTAGAGGCGCTCCTGTCCGGGATGCGGAGTCCAGTGCTTGCGGCGATTCGGTGATGAGCGCGGCGCTCTGGGCGCTCACCGCTGAGAACAGTTCAGGATGCGCGAACGCGAAGCGCAATGCCCCATAGCCACCCATGGAAATTCCGCTGATGGCGCGTCCCGCGCGGCCGGGGCGGGTCCGGTATTTACTCTCGACGTGAGGCAGGAACTCTTGCAGAAAAAAATCGTTGTAGCGGACGGAACCGTCGGCGGAATTAATGTAGAAGCTACGCCTGCCCTCGGGCGCAGCGATTAGAAAGTCACCCATCTTGTGCTGGTTACGAAGATCGTCTAGCAAGGTCCAGCCGCCGCTGCTGAAGAGGGTTTGCTCGTTGTCGCCCAGGCCGTGCAGAAAATAAAGCACCGGATACCGCTTTGGGGGATGCTGTGTAGCGCCCGCATCGTAGCCTGCGGGGAAGTAGACGCAATAGTGGACCACTTGTTTAAGAATATGGCTGTTCAGGGCGCTGCAGTCGATGCGGCTCTGCGCGGCCGCCGAGGCTCCGGCTATCAAGATGAACAAACAGACAAGCCTGAGGGCACGGATCATGCGGGTCAGTTTATTCGTAGCGCAGCGCCTGTACGGGATCGAGCTTGGCGGCCCGCGCAGCCGGATACAAGCCGGAAACCAGGCTGACGAGGAACGAGAATCCGATCGCTAAGGCAACCAGCCACCAGGGCACTGCCCAGAAATTATCCGGCGTAAGAGACTCGCGCCTTAGGTAGACATTGGTTGCCAAGTTAATAATTCGACCGATGGCCCAGCCGAGCGCCACCCCCGCGATTCCGCCAAGGATCCCCATGGCGCCAGCCTCGGCGAAGAAGAGTTTCTTCACGTCGCCGTCGCTTGCCCCAATAGCCTTCATGATGCCGATCTCGCGACGTCGTTCGAGAATGGCCATTACCAGCGTGTTGACGATTCCGATCGACGCAACCGCAAGCGCCAGACTGCCGAAGATCAACAGGAACAGATCCAGCACCCGAAAAAACGTTCGCAGACTTTGGCTGGCATCGAGTAGAGAGAAAGTGGTAAACCCCATTTTCTTGATGGCGTCCTCTACGACCTGAACTTGAGTCGGATTCTTCACGCGCACGCTGATCGAGGAATAAACCGCTTGGTCGCTGGCGGCTCGCGAGATTTCGCGAAGGTCGGTGGGCTGCATGATGTGAAGACTTTCGGCCAGCTTCAGCGGCAGAAATACTTTGGCGCGGGTGGGCCCGCGCATGCTCTCTGGATCGAGGTCGGCAACGCCGACAATCTTGAGCTTCTGTTCGCGTGAAACCACGGAATATGCGGCCCCGGCGAGATTGCTATCGGAATTCGCCGCGGCGGCGCTTGGCGGCAAGGATTGTGCCGGGCTGGGCGCGCGTTGCGCGTAGCGCATCGTCAATTCCTTGCCTAGCAGCGGCTTCGCAAGATCGGCGACATTCAGTTCATCGCCTCCGCGCGGCGGAGTTTTGCCTAGCAACTCTTCGGCAAATGTTTTTTGCAGAATCACCTCGGGCGCGGTGTCCGAAGAAAAGAAGCCGCCCTGCATGCCTTCGAACGCATCGTTGGATTTTGCGGACGGGGGCAGCGCCGAGATCATCGTGAGATGCGGCTTGTCGTCGTAGCGGAGCTCCGTAATGAAACGGATGTCAGGATAAGCCTCGAGCACGTTGGGCAGATGTTCGATCTCCTGCCGCGCGGGCTCGTCGAGGATGCGGCTTTCGCCGGGAGTGGGCCCGATGCGCTGTTCCTCGCGCTCGCGGCCCATCCCGCGCAGATCGCGGCGCGAAGTGACGACCACGGTATCAAACAGCCCGGACTTCACCAGCCGGCGCGACGCCAACTGCTGCAGGCCAATGCCCAGCGAGAGCATCGCCACCAACGACGCTACTCCCACCGAGATTCCAATCGTAGTGAGTGAGTTTCGCAGCAACGACTCGCGCAAATTCCGCAGGGCGAGTTCGGCCAGATCTGGAATCTTCAAGACTGTCCTCCCTGAACCCGCGCACCATCGGCCGTGGACGCGTTCGGCCGGTCGTCGATCAACTTTCCATCCGCCAGGAAGATCATGCGTTGCGCGTAACGCTCGGCCAGGGCACGCTCGTGCGTTACCATCACGACCGTCATTCCCAACCCCCGGTTGAATTCGCGGACCATGTCCATGATCTCGGTCCCGGTGTGGCTGTCGAGATTTCCGGTGGGTTCGTCGGCCAGCAGAAGCTGCGGACGGTTGATGAGGGCACGCGCCAGGGCAGCTCTCTGTTGCTCTCCGCCGGAAAGCTCGCTGGGACGGTGGTTCATGCGCGCCTGCAAGCCCACTCGTTCTAAAGCCTCTCGAGAAAGATTCTGACGCTGGCTGCGATCGACTTCGGCAAAGCGGAGAGGCAGTTCCACGTTCTCCGCGAGCGTCATGCTGGCGATCAGATTGAACGACTGAAAAACCATCCCTACTACACGCAGCCGGTACTTGGCGAGTTCCTCGCGCGAGAGTTTTGCCAGATCACGATCCTGCACGACGACGCTTCCCGACGTCGGACGATCGAGACCTGCAATCAGATTCAGCACCGAAGACTTGCCCGAGCCGGAACTGCCGAGGAGCGCGACAAACTCTCCAGCGCGCACTTCGACCGAGACGCCATCGACCGCGCGGATCAGAGTCTCGCCCATGCGGTAGTGCCGGCAAAGATTTTCGCTGCGGATCGCGACGGTTCTGGACGCGGCAGACACTGCGGGCGCTGTCGGCATAGGGGCTAGCGCATCTCCCCTCGCAGCACACGCAACGCGTCGCCCGCTTTCACATCGCCGTTCTTGGCGTCTGCGCCATTGCCATTCACCGCAACCGCGTCTCCTTCGCCGGGAGCCAGGAATAAATTTTCTTCGACGCCGTGTTGGCGTGTGTAAAGGTCATAGTACCGTCCACGCGCGGCATAGAGCTGGGCATGCGTCCCCCGCTCCACAATCTGCCCTTGTTCCATCACCATAATCTGGTCGGCACGGCGGATCGTCGAAAGCCGATGCGCGATCACGAACGTGGTGCGTCCCTGCATCAGAAACGCGAGGCCTTGCTGGATCATCTGTTCCGACTCCGAGTCGAGGCTGGACGTGGCTTCGTCGAGAATCAGAATGCGCGGCTCAGCCAGAATCGCGCGGGCAATCGAAATCCGCTGCCGCTGACCGCCCGACAGTTTCACGCCGCGCTCACCCACCACCGTGTCATACTTAGCGGTAAACGACTCGGCAAACTCGTCGACGCGCGCGATCCGACACGCCCGTATGACGTCTTCCTCGCTGGCCTCTGGGCGCGAGAAGGCGACGTTTTCACGAATTGTCCCGTCGAACAGAAACGATTCCTGTAATACGACTCCCAACCGGGTGCGGAAAGAATCGAGCCGCACGGTGCTCAAGTCCACGCCATCCACGAGGACCGTCCCCTTCGAAGGCACATAGAAAGCCGAGATCAAGCCAGTCGTCGTTGACTTTCCCGAGCCGGAAGAACCGACGAGAGCAGTCACCGTTCCCGGTTCAGAGTGAAAAGAAATATTGCGCAGAACATCGTGGGTTCCGTCATAGCTGAAAGTTACATTCTCGAACTCGACTGTGCCCACAATATCGCGTAGTTGCACGGAGCGTTTTGGGTCCTGATCCTCCGGCCGCTCCCCCATGATCTCCTGGGTTCGCTCCAAACCAGCCAGCGCTTCGGTAAGTTGAGTGCCGATGGACACCACCTGCATGACGGGAGCGATCAAAAACACCAGCAGGAAATTGTAGGAAAAATAACTGCCCGGAGTCAGATTGTGGGCCACCATCTGACGCCCGCCAACGTACATCGTGGCAGCGCCAACCACTCCCAGCAGCACGCTGGCGGAAAGACCCATCAGCGACGTGGCCGTCAACGTGCGCATGACGTTATCGAGCAAGCGGCGCACTCCCCCGGCGAAAATCTTTTCTTCGCGTTTTTCCGCGTGATATCCCTTGATGACCCGAACGCCACCCAAAGATTCCGTCAGGCGTCCTGTGACTTCTGCATTGATTTTGCCGCGTTCGCGGAAGATAGGACGGATCGTCGAGAAAGCTCTGTTCAGGGCAAAGGCAAAGCAACCGAGGGAGCCGACGGCAATCAGCGTAAGCGGTGCGCTGATGCGAAGCAGCAAGGCGAGCGCAATGCCGGCCGCGACCAAGCCGCCGGCAAAGTCCACCAAGCCTGTTCCCAGCAGATTGCGAACGCCCTCTACATCGCTCATGATGCGTGAAACCAGAGCGCCGGTTTTGTTGGCATCGTAAAAGGCTACGGGCAGGCGGGAGATGTGCGCTTGTACTTGCTCGCGGAGGTCGGCAATCAGGCGCTGCGCAGCCTTCGACAGCAATTGGGTCAGAGAAAAAGAAGTGACGCCCTGAACGAGCGTCGCCAATAAAACCGACAGAACCAGAGGACGCAGCAATCCGGTCTGATGCTTAGCCACCACGTTATCAATCAGGAATTTCGAGGAATACGGCAGCACGAATCCAGCGACCTTATTGATCACCATCAGCACGAAGCCGAGCGCGAGCAGTCGGCGGCGCGGACGCATCAACTTCCAGACTTCGGGCCAGACGGCCTTCAGGCGCTGGGTCTTCGGGGGCTTCTCGACTTCTTTGGCTGGAGAACTCAATCTACTGTTTGACTCCATTACGCCTTGATTCGCTTCATTATTGTCACACATCCAGCGGTCGAGCGCCGCTTTGTGACAGGGCGCATCCCCACGTTGTATGCTCGGGGCGTGTCTCGCCCGTCTTCGCCGGAGCGTTCGCCGACCCTAGGCCTCTTGCTGGGCCTGCTCATCACGCTGTCCGCGGTAGTGGCCTACTCGGCCTATATCACGTGGCAAGTGAAGGGGCTGCGGAAGTTGCAGACCGAACTGGTGGATCGCAACCGCAAGGATTCTTTGCAGTTGCTGCGAATTCAGAACGATCTCAACCTGCTCGCCGTAGCCATGCGCGACATGGTGAGCAGCGATGAGCCCTATCCGCTGACGGCGTGGTCCGCGCAGTTCCAGCGGATTCGGACCGATCTGGACGATGCGATGCGCCTGGAGGCGAGATTTGCCGCAGCCAGCCGAACTCCCGAGCAGAGCGTGTTTCTCGCGGGAAATGTTAACCAGTTCTGGGATGCCGTCGATCGCGTTTTCGGGCTCGCGCATGACGGCAAGGAAAAAGAGGCGCGCGAGCAAATCCAGCTTTCACTGCAGGAGCGGCAAGCGGCTCTGAGTACGGCCGTGGCCCGATTGCTGGTGCAGAACAGCGAGAATGAAGAGCAAGCTGGCCAGCGCATCGTTCAGATCTATGACCGGGTGCAGAGGGAAGTCTATGTTTTTCTGGCTGCAACTCTTTTGGCGATTCTGCTGAACGGTCTTTCGCTGATTCGCTGGAACCGCAGGTTGTTCGCGCGCCTGGCCGAGATCTCCGAGCGCCGCAGCGAACTGGCGCAGAAACTGATTGCCACCCAGGAATCTACGCTGCGTTACATTTCGCGCGAGCTGCACGATGAATTCGGTCAGATTCTCACTGCTGTGGGGTCGATGCTGCGACGCGCGGGACCGCATGCACCGGAAGGTTCGTCGCTGCGGGCTGATTTGAAGGAGGTTCTTCAGATCGTGCAGACCACGCTGGAGAGCGTGCGCAGTCTCTCGCAGGCACTGCATCCCGTGATGCTGGACGAGGCTGGATTGGAAAGCACGCTCGACTGGTACATCCCTACCATAGAACGACAAACCGGAATTGCCATATCCTATGAGAAGCAGGGCGTGGCGTTTCCCGTGGATGGCGGCGCCGGTGTGCATGTCTATCGCGTCTTGCAGGAAGCGCTGAACAATGTGGCGCGGCACTCCGGGGCCAAGCAGGCGTGGGTGCGTTTGCGTTTCTTGCCTGGTGCTCTTGAGTTGGAAGTGGAAGATCATGGGGTCGGATTCGCGGAACGTCCGAACAAGCGTGGGATTGGTTTGGTAGCCATGCGCGAGCGGTCTGAGTTGATGGGCGGGCAAATTGTTTTTTCGCGCCCACCGGAAGGCGGAACTCTGGTGCATCTGGAAGTTCCAAGGGAGAAAGTGGAGTCTTATGGAAAAGAAGATCACAGTGTTGCTGGTGGATGATCACAGCCTGGTGCGGCGCGGTTTCCGCCGCATGCTGGAAGATGAATCCGACATGGAGGTTGTGGGCGAAGCGGGCGACGGCGAGGAATCCATCAAGCTGGTGAAAAAACTTCATCCGCAAGTGGTGGTGATGGATTGCGCTCTGCCGGGCATGAACGGCCT
>PLEA01000648.1 GCA_003136335.1 Acidobacteriaceae bacterium
GTCACGCCCAGCATCTCGCGCATTCCAGGACCACCCTTCGGCCCTTCATTGCGAATCACGACCACGTCCCCAGCCTGAATCTTCTTGGCGGTAACCGCAGCCATCGCGTCTTCCTCGGATTCGAACACGCGCGCCGGCCCGCGTTGCTCCAACCGTTCATGTCCGCTGATTTTCGCGACGCAGCCCTCGGGCGCAAGATTCCCCTTGAGAATCACAAGACCGCCAGTCGCCTTTAAAGGCCGGTCTAGCGGAACGATCACTTCCTGTCCCGGAGTCTCCACGGCGCTCTCAGTCTCGGTTCCAATCGTGAGCCCAGTAACGGTCTTCGCCGACGAATGCAGATGCTTGCCGTTCAGCAGTCGCCTCGCCAGCAGTCGAATGCCGCCCGCGCGATGCATGTCGGAAGCCACAAAGCGCCCGGAAGGTTTGAGGTCGGCGAGCAAAGGAGTACGAGCACTCACCGTTTGAAAGTCCTCGATCTCAAGTTCGACGCCCGCTTCGCGCGCGATTGCCAGCAGGTGCAGAACCGCGTTGGTCGATCCTCCTGTCGCCGCGACCGACGCGATCGCATTCTCGAACGCCTCGCGTGTCAAAATGTCGCGTGGCATGATTCCTTTTTGCAGCAGGTTCAGCACGACCTTGCCGCACGCGAATGAAATCTCGTCTTTCAGCGGATCCATCGCCGGAACGCTGTTGAATCCCATGGGCGAAAGTCCAATCATCTCCATCACCGTCGACATGGTGTTCGCCGTGTACTGCCCGCCGCATGCGCCCGCTCCGGGACACGCGACGTTTTCCAGTTCGCGCAGTTCTGCGTCGCTGATCTTTCCCGCCACGTTCGCGCCAATCGCTTCGTAGACGTCCTGAATGGTTACGTCTTTCCCGCGATAATTTCCAGGCGCAATCGTGCCGCCATAAAGCACCATCCCCGGAAGATTCATGCGCGCCAACGCCATCGCTGCCGCCGGAATCGTCTTGTCGCAGCCGACCACACACACCACCGCGTCAAACATCTGTCCGCGGCACACTAGTTCAATCGAGTCTGCAATCAGTTCCCGGCTCACCAGCGACGCCCGCATCCCTTCGGTGCCCATGGTTTCGCCGTCGGAGATCGCGATGGTATTAAACTCCATCGGCGTGCCGCCGGCCTCGCGAATCCCTTCCTTCACCTTGGCCGACAAGCGGCGCAGATGAAAGTTGCAGGGCATGGTTTCGATCCAAGTATTGGCCACGCCGATCAGGGGACGACTGAGATCGGCATCGGTGAATCCAATGGCCTTGAACATGGAGCGTGCGCCGGCGCGGTCGCGCCCTTCAGTAATTCCACGGCTGATGTGCTTGAGATCCATAGTCAGAGATTACAGGACACGCAATGCAGTTGTGAAACGGGAATCTGTTTGGAAGGAAAGCGGGAACCTGCCATTGCAGCAGGCTCTCCAGTTGCGCGACGCTGCCCCAATAGCCGTCACGCTTGCCAGTTACTCGAAACTCGGATCTACGCTCGGGCCGCTGCGCGTGATTCTTCGACCGGCACTCCGACCGGAGGATGCGGCGTCGCCCACTCTGCCGCGTGCGCCCCGCCTGCACTGACCTTGATCACATCCGCAATTCCGTACCACTCGCGGTAAAGCTGGCCCACTTGCTTCTGATTCACGTCGAGCGCCAGCGTGACCTGATGATCGTGCTCGGCCGGTTCGGCCTGCACCAAAGGCAGATCGAGCGCACGGCGCGAAGCTGCGTTCAAAATACGCATCAACGTTCCCTGCGTATTGCGATAGCGAATGTGAAAAGTCTGCATGTGCCCCCTTGTAGCGCCGGCGTCTCGCCGGCTGTCCGGCGGGCAACGTGCCCGCCGCTTGCTTACTACTGCGACGGTTCTTCTTCCAGCAACATCTCGGAAAGCGCCGCGCCCGCGGGAACCATCGGAAAAACATTGGCCTCCGGAGCGCAATCGAACACCAGCAACTCCGGTTCGGGCGAGCGCAGGAATCGGTCAATCTGATCCCCGGTTTCGCTCGACACTGGAAACTCGCGCATCGCGTCTTCGTTCAAGCGAAAGCTGTGAATCTTGTAGGCCTTGGCGATTTCCACAAAATCCGGGTTGTCGCTCAGGTCGGTCTCGGCGTAGTTGCGCTGATAAAAAAGCTGCTGCCACTGCCGCACCATGCCGAGATATTTGTTGTCGATGATCACCATCTTCACCGGCAGGCCGAGGCGGTGAACCGTGGCCAGCTCCTGGATGTTCATCTGAAATCCGCCGTCGCCGGAAACACAGAGAACGCAAGTATCGGGCCTCGCGAGTTGCACGCCCACCGCAGCCGGCAGAGCAAAACCCATGGCCCCGAGCCCGCCCGACGTGATGAATCCTCGCGGCGTGGAAGACCGGTAACGCTGCGCTGCCCACATCTGGTGCTGACCCACGTCGGCCAGAACCACGCTGTCCTGTGGCAGGCGGCTGAAGAGTTCGTCGAGAAATCGAATCGTTGGCTGCGCCAGGCCCCGCGGATCAAGTTCGGCCCGCTCGGCGCCGCATGCAACCGCACGCCACTCGCTGAAGTCAGGAAGAGTATGGCGCCGCAATTCCGCCTGGAACGCGGGAATTGTATCCGCCAAATTTCCGATCACCGGCAGATCACAGGGACGCACGCGATCGAGTTGCGCCGGGTCAATTTCAAAGTGAACGATCTTCGCATAGGGCGCAAAGCGCGTGGGATCGCCCGTCACGCGGTCATCGAGCCGCGCGCCAAATACCAGTAGCAGGTCGGTTTCATGCAGCGCCATGTTGGCGGCGCGCGTTCCGTGCATGCCCACCATGCCCAGGTAGTATGGCGACTGCGGTGGAACCGCGCCCAATCCATGGACCGTGGCAAAGGTTGGAACGTTTAGATCGTCGAGCAATCGCCGTAACTCCGAAATGGCTCCCGACAATTTTGCTCCCGCGCCGACCAGTGCAACGGGCTTCGCAGACTTCAGCAGCCAGGCTACGATTGTATCGGTGAAGCCGCCGTCGGCCTTTGCGTCGGCAGGTCGCGCGTGCGGCGTGAACTTCACGGGGCCGGAGAATTCTTTTTTCGCTTTCAGCAGGTCGGTGGGAATATCGATCACGACCGGCCCAGGACGCCCGCTGCGCGCCCAGTAGAATCCCTCGGCGATTACCTCGGGAATTTCTTCAATGGTGCGAACCAGGCGGCTCCATTTGGTGAGTGACAGCGTAACGCCAAAAACATCGGTTTCCTGAAACGCATCGGTTCCGATCAGCGCACTCCGCACCTGGCCGGTGATGCACACCAAGGGAACCGAATCCATCTTTGCATCTGCAATTCCCGTGACCAGATTCGTTGCACCGGGCCCACTGGTCGCCATGGCGACGCCAACTTCGCCGGTGACCCGCGCGTAGCCTTCCGCGGCGAAAACCGCGCCTTGCTCATGCCGCGTCAGAATGTGGCGCACTCCACTGCCCTCGAGCGCGTCATACAGCGGCATGATCGCGCCGCCGGGATAACCAAACACCAGTTCAACGCCTTCGGCTCGCAGGCACTTCAGAACAATGTCCGCTCCCTTAAGCATTCACCACCTGTTTGGCGGGATCCTTGGGAGCTTCCGCCGGCTTCTTGCCTTCCTTGGGCAGCCAGCTCATCATACCGCGCAGTTGTGCGCCCACGATCTCAATGGGATGTTGCTTTTCTTTCTCGCGCAGAGCGTTGAACTTGTGGCCGCCGCTCTTATTCTCCGCAATCCACTCGCGGGCGAATTCGCCGCTCTGAATGTCAGCCAGAGTCTTCTTCATCGCGATCCGCGTGGCATCGCCCACAACCTGCTCGCCACGCGTCAAGTCGCCATATTCCGCAGTGTTCGAAATGGAGTAGCGCATGCGGCTCAGGCCGCCTTCATAGATCAGATCCACGATCAGCTTCACCTCGTGCAGGCACTCGAAGTAGGCAATCTCGGGCGCGTAACCAGCCTCGACGAGCGTTTCGAATCCCTTTTTGATCAGCGATGTCAGCCCGCCACAAAGCACGGCTTGCTCGCCGAACAAGTCGCTCTCGGTTTCTTCTTTGAAAGTTGTTTGAAGCACGCCCGCGCGCGTCGAGCCGATGCCATGGGCATAGGCCAACGCGAGTTCATGCGCGCGGCCGCTGGCGTCCTGCTGAATCGCAATCAGTGACGGCACTCCACGGCCTTCGGTGTAGACACGCCGCACCAAGTGTCCGGGACTCTTGGGCGCGATCATCACCACGTCGACGTCACTGGGCGGGATGATCGTCTTGAAATGGATGCTGAAGCCGTGCGAGACGCCGAGAACTTTTCCGGGATGAAGATAGGGCTTGATGAACTGGTCATAGACCTGGGCTTGCGTCTCGTCCGGGGTGAGCACGTGGATCCAGTCGGCGCGCTTGGCTGCCTCATCGGGCGCAACCACGACCATGCCATCGGCTCGCGCCTGTTGCGCGCTTGGCCGGCTCGGGTCGAGCCCGATGATGACTTTGTGTCCGCTGTCGCGAAGATTCTGCGCCTGCGCGTGTCCCTGGCTGCCGTAGCCCAGGATGGCGATCGTCTTGCCCTTCAGTGCCTCGGGCTTGGCGTCGCGTTCATAGAAAATTTTAACCACCGAGTGCTCCTCTCATTGCACAAGGGGAGAAAGGAACCCTTGCTTGGGAAACCCTGCTTATATTGCAATACCGACCGGTCGGTCGGTATGTGGAGATGCTACCTGCCAAGCACTAGAGTGTCAAGGGAGAAGTCTGATTCACCGGTTCTTGCCGCGCGCCTGTGACCGGTTGGCTTTCCATCCCGCAACTGTTTACCATGGCACGCGATGGCACGCGAGACTGTGGTTGATTCGCGGCAGGAAATTCTGCGCACTGCCGCCCGGCTGTTCCAGCAGCGCGGATATGACGCGACGTCGATGAACGACATCGCCGCCGCGCTCAAACTGAGCAAGGGCGGCCTCTATCACCACTTTCAGAGCAAGGACGAAATCCTGTTCGAGATCATGAACCATGCCATGGAGATCACGCAGGAGTTGGTCATCGCGCCCGTGCGCCGCATTGTTGGGGCCGAGGAGCGCTTGCGCGCGCTGATCCGCCTACACATTGAAGTTGTGCTCAGCCCGCGCGACCGCGAAATCACGGTGATGCTGCACGAGAATCATCCGCTGCCGCCCGCGCTGCGCAAGCGCATCAACGCCCGGAAGAAGGAATACATTCACTTCGTCGAAAGCCTGATTACGGACGTTCAAATGAACGCTCAACGAGGGCGACACGCGAAGTGCGCCGTCAGCCCGCGCGCCGGCGCGTTTGCATTGCTCGGCATGATCAACTGGATTTACCAGTGGTATAAGCCGGAGGGCGATTTGCAAGCGAACAACCTGGTTCCGCAATTTACCGATCTGGTGTTCGGAGGGATTCTGGCGTGAAGGCGCTGTTCGCGAGCGTCGCCGAGATTGATCAGGAGAGAACGCAGAGCGGTAAGTTGTATTGGGAGTTTCTGCGCGTGCCGGCCATGAGCGCGGGGATTTATGTGCTGCCCGCCGGAGCGAGCGACCCGCAGCGGCCGCATCGTGAAGATGAGATGTATTACGTGATCCGCGGAAGGGCGCGTTTCAGAGCTGCGGAGGAAGATCGGGAGATTTCCGCCGGAAGCGTGCTCTTCGTCGCAGCGGAAGTTGAGCATCGCTTCTACGATATCGTGGAGGAACTGGCAGTGCTGGTTTTCTTCGCGCCCGCGGAAAGTTAAATGCTGAACCGGAGAGATGTGCTCCGGCTGGAGCGCCTTAGTGAACCCTCGGCAATAGCCAATCCTCGATACTCACGACTACTTGTGGGCCGGGATCCAGTAAACCTCTTCCTTGACGGCTCCCTTGTCGGTGAACCCGCGGCGCTTCAAAATTGCCTTGCTGTGCTCGATCATTTCCGGATGGCCGCAGAGGTAAGCCATGGTATTGCCGGCGTCCAGTTCCCAATGATCTGCATATTTGCGCAGGATGTCGTCCGCGCGGCCGATTTCTCCCGGCCAGTCCGCGTGATCCCATGGACGGCTGACCGTGGGCACATACTTGAACCACGGCAATTCTTTATCGAAATGGTTCAGTTCATCCAGATAGCCGAATTCCCAGGGGCGGCTTGCGCCATTCAGCAGGAAGAGGTTGTGGGTGCCGTCGAAGCGGCCCTCTTTCCATTCTTTGGATAGCGTGCGTACGTAGCTTACAAACGGAGCCACGCCCGTTACCGTTGAGATCAGCAGATGATTCGTACGTCCACTTTGCATGTCCAGCGAAAATCGCCCCTTAGGCACCTTGCGCATCAGCAACGGATCGCCGACTTGCAATTTGTGCAGCAGCGGCGTGAGCGCGCCAGCGGGAACAAGTTCAAAGAAAAACTCTACTTCATTTTCCGAAGGCGATGATGCGATCGAATAGGGACGCTCGACGCGCTTCCCGTTTGTCTCGACCCCCAACGTCGCATACTGCCCGGGAACAAAATGGAACTCTCCCCCAGCGCGGACGCGGATCATCCACAGGTCGGGAGAGAAATCGACGCGCTGGGTAATCTGCGCGTGGTGGAACTTCTCGTCGGGAATCGTCATTGCACCTGGCCCTAAATTCAGCGGGATTAAGTTATTTCATCGTACGCCCGGGCGTTTTCGGTCCTAATGCTTCCAACCGAACGGTCGTACGGTCAACGGGGTTTTGTAATCCTAGCCGGAATTGGCTGCTTTGTGAAGATACTGCGCCGGCAAAACTTAGCGAAATCCAATCGGTTTTTCTTTTGAGGCTGCCGGCCGCGCGCCAGCTAGAGCAAGCCCTGCTCGCGGGTACCGAGCAGGGCCATCTCCAAGAAACGGACCGATCCTATTTCCCCACCACCAGGACCACGAAGCTGTCCGGAAGAATTGGGGGCCGCGGACGCGGATTGTCGGCTGTCGGGGCTGGCCTGGGACCGAATTGCGCCGTCACCACGAACACGTTGTGCGTTTTGGAATCAAGCGCCAGCGTGCGTGCTCCCTTTTGTGTGGGAACGTTCTCGGCGACGCTGAACTTATCTTTTGATTCCTCTTTCACCACGGTGAGCACGCCGTCGGCGCCACAGGAGGCGAAAGCGAGATCGGTTTCGGGATCGAATGTGGTTGCGTCCACACCCTCGCCAATGGCGGGCGTGGCCAAAACCTTGCCGCTGTCCGCGTCTACCACCGCCATCATTTTGTTATTGCAGCCCACGAACAGGCGGCGGTTCTTGCGATCGATGGCGAGTCCGCTCGGCTCGGTGCACGGCGCCAGCGGCCACTTCGCTTTTACCTCCAGCGTGTTGGGATCGATTGCCGTTAGTTCGCTCTTGTCTTCAATGTTGACGAAGATCTCGCCTTTGGCATCGCTGGCCGCGAACTCCGGCTTGCCGTCCAGTGTGATGGTTCCCAGCACTTTTCCGGTGGCAGCATCGATCGCCGTCGAATCCTGGCTACGCCCGTTGAAGGTGAAAACCCGCTTGGTTGCCGGATCGTAGAGGATGGCGTCGGGATTGTCGCCCACTTTTACTTTGCTGCTGGTCGCCAGCGTCTTCATGTCAAAAATACTGACCGTGCCTTCGCGCCCGTTGCTGACAAATCCACGGCCCAGTTCCGGCGCCAGTGCGATGCCATGAACGCCCGGGGTATCGGCGATGTCACCTACGCTTTTGCCTGAATCCGCATCGATCACCATGACGTGGGTACCGCGCGAGATGTAGACGCGGCGCGCGGCGGAGTCGGTGGTCAGGTAATCCCAGCCTCCGTCCCCGCCCACTCTGTAAGTTGTTACCACGTGGTATCCCGGACCAGCCGCGGCCAGAGCGACCGCCGCCAGGGACACACTGATGATGGATACCAACCACTTGCACTTCGTAAGCATCAATTTCTCCTTGTAACTGCGGGGAATCGCGGAAGCCACATGCCGGAGGCCCTTCCCTGGTTCGTGGGTCCGCGTTTTTGCATCGAAACGTTAGGATTCGACCCGAAGTAACTTTACCTTATTTTGGTGCTAATCCTAGACTCTTCTTAATATGGATATATCGCGATCACGTTTTTCGGGGCAAGGCGCAACGCTGGAAGATGCGCCGGTGGCCGATCTCCGCTTGCAGCCGACGCCGGACTACGGCACGCTTGGGCCTGGCTCCGACATCGCTGTGAGCCAGCCGGAATCGACTTCGGGGTCAGTTCGGCAGTCCGCGAACCGGCGGCGTTTTGCGCCACTTTTTGCCGCCGCAATCGGAGTGCTAGCGGCCGTTCTGGCGGGGAGCATTGACAGCGCTCAGGCAGCCTGGTCAAGATTCGAGAATCTTTTTTCCCTGCGCGAAGGCTCGCACGCTTCCGCCCAAGACACCCGCCAACTCGACCACATGAAGCCGCAGAAACAAGCCGAGGCTCTGCTTGAACTGGCGGTGGGCCGTAGCGACGGCGCCGTGGATCAGATTTCGTCGAGGGTCGACCACTGGCAGGGGAAAGTAACGTGGAGTCCCCAGATTGCCACGCTGACGACCGCCGCGCTGAACTCCAGTGACATACGTGTACGTGAGTCCGGCATCGAAGTCGAACTCGCGGCTTATGGGTTGGCCAAGAACTCCGCCAGTCTCGAGTATCTGCTGAGGACCGCCGTATCTTCCAATCATGCGCGAAAGATTTGGGCGCTGTGGGCGCTCGGCCTGATGGGGAACCGCGGCATCGGAACGGACCGCGTAGTGCAGGCTTTAACCGGCCATCTGAAAGATAGCGACGAAGATTCGCGCCGCTGGGCCGTCGAAGGGCTGGCTCTGTCCGGTGCCACCGAGACAATCGAGCCTCTCCTGCAGACCATGCACGACGATCCCTCACCCACTGTGCGAGAGAGGGCTGCGTGTAGCCTCGCGGAGTCCGGCATGTTCTCGCGCGAGCAGCGCTTGAGCGCCGTTCCGAAATTGTTGAACTACACCGACGATCCCTCGCTTGACGCCCAAACGCACGGCTGGGCTTCCCAGGCGCTGAGCGACATCACCCACCAGCATTTTGGCAACGACTCCAGTGCCTGGAGAAACTGGTACAACTCCACCAAGGCCGACTGAAAACAAGTGGTTAGTGATTAGTGGCTAGTGAAACAGAGCCAGCTACCACACTAACCACTCACCATTTTTTTCCTCACTCGGCCATCTTCGCCACGTGCACGTCGAAGCCGGTTTTCGGCAGCAGGGATGTCAGCGAGAACGCCTTGAATCCGTCGCCGCTGACTTCGGTATGACGATAGATTCCCGGCTCACTCTCGATCATTTCCCGGCGTCCTTCCATGTCTCCCAGGAAGGCCTGTGCGCGGCTCACGCTTACCTCAACCTCTTTCGCGCGTGTGACTACCGCCTCTGACGCATACGAGCGCACCAGCTTCGGCCAGTATTTTTCCAGCAGATCCGTGCTGGCAAAAATATCGGCCCAGATGATGCGTCCGTTCACCGCCACCACAATACCAACGGCATTGCGATCGCGCAGTTGCCGGATCAGGCTCTGATAGTTCTGCTCGATCGGCTTCGCGACCGCGTCCACCTGTTTCTTGACGTTCTCATTTTCCATCAGCCTGGCGTACGAACTGGTTTGTGCGATGTCGTCCGGCACCGTCGGTGCTGCGGCGGCCATTTCCACGGTCACGGCCTCGCGCTGCTTTCGCACCTCGTCCCAAACTTCGCCCTGATTCTTGTCGCCCATGGCCTTGGCGCGCACCGACGGTTGCGCCATCATCGCCATTGGAACGGGCGCATTCGGTCTTGGTCCGCCAACAGCGGACCCATACATCGCTTCCGACGCGCCGAAATGCTCGCTGGTCGCGACCCATCGCCCCGGCTCCACGCAGAACACGCTCAGATCCACCGGATCGCTCTCCGCCGGAACGATGCGGTCTTTGCCGATCACGCGATCCTGCTTGCCTCCGGTAACGATCTCACCCGCCAGCAACAGCAGCGGCCGTTTGGAATTGTTGACCAGCACCAGCCGGTTCACTTGCGCTCCGTCGTTTCTTAAGGCCGGCCTTGGATGTCTCCGAACCAGCCCTTGCACACTTCCCGCTTCGGTGACCACCACTTCTCCGGAACGCAACCCTTCATCCAGAGTCAGGAACTCCCCCGTGGGATAGCTTTTCGCCGCGACCACGGGAAATACAGTTAGATTGCCATGCCGGATCGGATCCAGCACCTTGTAGCCAGGCGCCGGGGTAACCTCTCCCGCCCGCGCGTCGCGCTGGTCACAGACCAGTAACCCGGCCACCATAAGCATTACGTTCAACGCCAAGAAAATCTTTGCACCCATAGCAGTTCCTCCCGAGCCGGACTAAGGCGTCCCGCGCCCAGAAGGAAGCCGTGCCCATGCTTCGCCTTTCTCGCGAAACTAGAGGCCCGTTAGGGGCGCGCTGCCCATCTCGACTCCGTGGGAAGAACGGAAAGACCCAATCGCCTTGCGGGCAAAATTAGTGGCCCGCGAGCCCGGCAAGTTGCGAGCGGCTCCTTGGGGAAGTGCGAAGCCGGAAATCACGAGGGCAATCCGCCCAGCGCTATTCCCCTGTAAAATTGAATCAGCGATTCCGGAGCTACTTCCGCATTGTCTTTTCTCGATCAACTGAACCCGCAACAGCGCGAAGCCGTCGAAACCACCGAAGGCCCGGTGCTGATCCTCGCCGGTGCCGGCAGCGGCAAGACGCGGGTCATCACGTACCGCATCGCCTATCTGGTCGAGCACAAAGGCGTGATGCCGGAGTCTATTCTGGCGATGACGTTTACCAACAAGGCCGCCGCTGAAATGGGCGAACGCGTGGAAAAGTTGGTCGGCGGGCTGAGCATCGCCAAGCCCGTCATCTCGACGTTCCATTCGTTCTGCGTGCGAATGTTGCGGCGGGACATTGAGGCCATGCGCATTCCGTCGAGCGTTCCCGGCCAGCCACCGATCGGTCACACGAAAAACTTTGTCATCTATGACGAAAGCGACCAGCAAGCGGTGGTCAAAGGAGTAATGAAGCGCCTCGGCCTCGACGACAAGCAGCTCACGCCGCGCACTGTTTTGGGCCGCATTTCCTGGGCGAAGAACCACATGCTCGATCCGCAGGAACTCTACCTGCAATCGGCCGATCCCAAAACCGAGCGCATCGCCCATTTGTATGAGGAGTATCGGAAGGAACTGCGGAAAGCCAACGCTCTCGATTTCGATGATCTATTGCTCGATGCCGTCCGCTTGCTGAAATCCGCAGCGAGGGTGCGCGACTATTACAACCGGCGCTTCCAGTATCTGCTCATCGACGAGTATCAGGACACGAACCGTCCACAGTACGAACTGATGCGCATGCTCGCCGGAGAGCGCCACAATGTTTGCGCCGTGGGCGACGAAGACCAGTCGATCTATTCCTGGCG